>CAZCPH010000184.1:0-4636 GCA_964500105.1 uncultured Mariniphaga sp.
CTTTTTCCATCAACCCGCTCCAGCCGCCCACCTTATCGAGGCCGATTATCAGCATGATTGAGCAGCCCACAATCATAATCACAGTTTGAATGGTATCGGTGTAGGCCACTGCCGTAAACCCGCCAATGATGGTAAAAACCGCCACAATCATTCCGGTATAAAAAACGGTGGTCATCACACTCCAGCCCAGCAGACTGTTCATTACCAGCGCACCGGCAAACAGTGTAAACGCCAGTTTGGTCATGATGCTAATCACAAGCATCAAACCTGAAAAAAAGAGGCGGGCGTTGCGGTTATACCTGATTTCCAGAAACTCGGGAATCGTATAAATTTTATTTTTGATGTAGTAAGGAAACAAAATAGCACAGGCAAATCCCAGTGTGATGGCCGTTGTCAACTCCACTGAACCTGCCGAAAGCCCGTACCGGTAAGAATCACCCGAAAGTCCCACCAGATGCTCAGCGCCAATATTGGTTGCAAACAAAGAAGCACCTATTATCGGCCATTTAATTTTTCTTCCACCCAGGAAAAAATTGGAACTGTTTTTTCCGGCACTTCTGCGGTAGGCCATGTACAACCCCACCGCCAGGCTGCCCAGCAGCACAACAAGCCCGATGGACCAGTCCAGTAAGCTCAGTGATATGCGCATAGATTAAGTTTTAATGTTTTTCCAGTTTTTCCATCCGCTGAATGCTTTGAACCATTGCCCTTACAGTGTGGTAATTGATTTTCCAGGAATGGCCCATGTGCGTCCAGATGGGTTCTCCACGCCGGGTGAGCAGTGGATACCATTCACCAACAACTTTGTTGATTACCTTATCGAATACAAACCGGTGGACGTTCTTGTATGCTTCCCAGTATTTCTCATCACCTAGCAAAATCACCGCATCGAGCAAACCGATTAACACCTCGGCCTGTTGCCAGAACTCTTTTTCACGGTCGTAAACACCGCCCGAATGCGGACCCTCCACGAACACACCACCATACTCATAGTCGATTCCGTTATTGATGGTGTGGTCATATATTGTGCGGAACAATTCCGAATAGTTTTTTGGGTCGTTTTTCAGAAATTCCAGCGCGTGGTTCAGCAGCCAGGCAAACTCGGCGTTATGACCGTAACAGGTATTGTCGGTGGCATTTCCTTTTTGACCTTCTTCCGAAAACCGGTCCCAGCCCCAGATAATATCGAACTTGATTTGCGGCGCAACCGACCAGTCTTTATAAAACTGCGGAATACCGGTTTTGTATTGGGGATGAATAATCCGGTTCAGCAACAAGTCAATCACCTCCAGCAGTTTACGTCGATGCACATCCTGTCCGGTACATTCATAAAGTGTCGTAAAAGCCTCCATCAGGTGCATGTGCACATCCAGGGTTTTACGGTCTCCTCCCTGGCTTCCCGGCCCGCAAAGTGTCCAGTCGCGAAAAAACATTTCCCAATACCCGCCATACATGGAATCGACACAATATTTCTGAAGCAGGTCGAAAACCTTTTCCGCATATTCAATTCCCCGTTTATCGCCGGTGGCCAGTGTGTATTCACTGAGCGAATAAATAGCAAAGCTGTGTCCGTAAATGATTTTCTGGTCGATTTTCACATTCCCTTTCCTGTCGAGCATCCAGAAAAAACCGCCATGCTCCTTGTCCCACATCTTTCCAAGCAAAAAATCCACGCCATGCCTGGCCATTTCAGCCAGTTTCCCTTCTCCGTAACCCGCCCGGTGAGCCGAAGAAAGCGTGTAAAGACAGCGGGTTTGTGCAATCAGCGATTTTTCGTCTTCGCCGGTGTCATTCCCTTTTTCGTCGAAATGAGTGAGATATCCGCCATTTTTTTCGTCAATCATCCGCGAAGTCCAGAATGGCAGGAGTTCGTTTACCAGATGATTTTCAGCCTCCTGTTTAAGTTGAAAGAGTTCTTGTTTATCCATCGGTTTTATCTGTTTTATGTTGGAAAAAAATTATCTCTCGCCAAGACGTGAAGTTCGCAAAGAAAAATAGATAAAAAAATCAAAACTTTGCGTTCTTTGCGCCTTTGCGCGAATTTAGCTTTTGATACAGCGCCAGCAAAAAGTCGCGGTTATCTGCTGTGAGGTAGTGCATTTCGCCGCCCATACGATTAAATGTTTTGCAATAGCGTAAGTAATAGGCCGGATTGTCCATGGGCGGTTCGCCGTCTTTGTCCCAATCCCAGTCCGATTCGGCCAAATCCACCACCAGAATGTAGTGATTGTCGATGTGACTGCCGCGCTGGATTTCCATGTTCTGCGCCATGGACAGCGACTTTTCAAAAATCATGGGCGACATCACCGCCGAACCCACCGACATATATACACCGTTTTCGAGGTTGCTCACGCTGTTAGCGTAACTCAGAAAATCGTTTTCTGCCGTGCGGCCAATGGAAGCCCCGTGGTTCATGGGATGCGTGTAAATAATATCGTGCCCGAACATCGGGTGGCTGGTAAAAGGAATCTGAAGGGCATATGCACTGCCCTGCACGGAGTATTTTTTGTAGGGATGCGGAATTTCCATAAACCCGGGCGGAAGTTTGAAGTGATTGATTACCCCCGCCAAATCAATGGCGGCAGCAGCTTTTCCGGGTTCTGTGTCCATTTTGTTCCGTGCAAAATCGTATAAAAACGAAGTTGCAGGAATGTCCAGTCCTTCGCGGTGCACCATTTTTCCCACTGATTCGCCGTAACCCAACCCTTCGTAAGCACCCACCACCAGTGCCAGGTTAATGAAAAAATCGGTATCGTCCCAGATGCCAAACTGGCCAAGATTCACATTTTCGCGCACATCTTCGCTCGATTTTCCCTGGAAGGCAAACTCCCAGTCGTGAATAATTCCGGCGCCATTGGTAGCCAGATGGGTTACCCAGCCTTCTTTCATCAGCGCAATGAGTGTGGGCGCCATGCCGTTTTTGATGGTGTGCGCACCAAAGGCCAGCATCACCGAACGGTTCAGTTCCCGTGCTTTTTTGATGCGGGCAACGGTTCTGTCAATCAGTTGTATCCCTGAATCGGTCAGATTTCGTGCAGGCTGATTTACAGGAATGTGGTCGCGTTCAATATAAACTTTATTTTTGCGGTCGGCCAGCCGCTTGATGTCCAGTTTGTTTCGGTCGAATTTTTGGTAAGGCATAATTTTATCGTTTAAAATTTCGCAGGGTTTCACCCCCAATCCCCTCAAAGGGAAATTCCAATTTTTCATTTTCAATATTCAATCGCTATTTATTTAAATTCAATAACCGGAGTAACTTGGGCAGCTGCGAAAAATCGGGAATGATTACATCTGCTCCGGCTTTGATGAGGCGCGAACGTTTGCTTTCGTTCAGGCTGTGGCGTTTCACTTCGTTGCTGGCAATACCGATGGTTGCTCCGCCCCGTTTGCGGGTTTCGCGGATTTCCACCGGACCATCGCCAAAAGCTACCAACTGGCCGGTTTTTGCGTCACCAATGTCATTTAAAATCCGGTCGAGCACTATTTTTTTGGCTTCTTTGGTTACATCGCCCACAGCGCCGTAAATGCCTCCTTCAAACAGGTGGTCGTAACCCAGAATGCGGGCTTCGTTTTTCACATCCTCCTCGTCGGTACCGCTGGCAAGGTAAAGCGTAACGCCGGCTTTGTGCAGTTTCTCCAATAACGAAACCGCATTTTTCAGCGTAAAATCTTCCACAGAAAGTTCACCCCGCAGCAGTTTGGTTTCGCGCTCTTTCACCATGGCCAGCAACTCCTTGTTGTAAATTTCCTTGTAACCAAATTCATCCAGAATCTGATTTTCAGCCACCAGACCAAACTCCTTTACCAGTTCCACCAATCCTTTCATTTGCACCAGGGTTTGAATGCCGGTGGTTTTATCCACAAAATCGATAACCCGGGTGTGCACTTTGTGGTACAGCGCTTCGTCGGCCTCATGAAAATGCTTGCCCAGAATGGCTTTCATCATCATGGGAACCATAATCTGCTCCCAGCCTTCGCGCAGGGTGGAGATGGTGCCGTCGTGGTCGAAAATGGCATGGCTGATTTGCAGTTTTTGAGGCAACTCATTAACGATTTCAATTTCGGAATCGTACCAGAAGCGGGCATGACGGATATCTTCGGCCAACTCCGGACTGTAAACAAAATCGGGGTCGGAACCCATTTGCAGGATTTCTTCGGGAGAAGCCGTTCCGGTTTGAAACAGTTTTTGTACCGTAACTCCGGCCACATAAGAACCTATTTCGGCGGCTATTTGCATGTTGTATCCGGCAGCCAGGGTTGCTGCCGCACCCGCCAGGTAGCTGTCTCCGGCGCCCACCGGATCCACCTTCGAGATAATCATCAGTCCGTAAATGTCGGTTACACCGGTTTCGTCAACAACCACAGAACCGCGGTCGCCACGGGTAATAAACAATGGTTTGCTAAATTTTTTGTATAGACGGTTGGCAGCGTCCTTCACTTCGGAATAGAGCACCACATCATCCGCATCTTTTTTCAACCCGATTAAATTGGCTGCTTCGCGGTCGTTCATTTTGCGGTAAGCTCCTTCGTAAACCTCGCTGTAGTTGCGGCTGTCGGCAATAAATATTTTCTCCGGAAACTGCTGAATCACCTGCACCAGTTGTTTTCGGAAATAGGGGGTGTGAATGCCTGACAA
>CAZCPH010000184.1:4736-6309 GCA_964500105.1 uncultured Mariniphaga sp.
GCTGAATCACCTGCACCAGTTGTTTTCGGAAATAGGGGGTGTGAATGCCTGACAAAACCTGCTGGTTGATAATCACCACATCCACCTGTGGGATTTCGTTTTTCAGCAACCCGATAAGCCGGTCGGCGGTGGTCTTTGACAGTTCATTGAAGTTGCCGAAATCGATGCGGTTTTGCTCCACATCGGCGATGTAGGGTTTGGTATAAACATGTGTTGACCAGTTTCCTTCCTGAACAATCAGGTTTTGCGGATTGATGCCGTTTCCCTGCATCACTTTCACCATTTCGGTGCCAAACGGGTCGGGGCCAATCACACCAAACGCCCTCACATCTTTCACACCCATCGCTGTGAGGTTGTTGGTCACATTTCCTGCTCCACCCAGTGAATAACGCTGCTGTTTTACCGGCCGGGTGAGCTGCCCGGTTTCGATGGAGATTTCGCTTTTCGATTCATCGATAAACCAGTAGGCATCGAGGCAAAAATCACCCACCACGGCAATCCTGACCGATTTGATTTCGCTAATAATTTTTGTAAGCAGTTCTTTTTTCATATTGAGTTTTGTTTTTTTTTATTTTTCAAAATTTAAACTAACGCAGACAAGTCCGGCGGTTGCCGGACGTTGTCAGGTTAACAAACCTCATCTTCCAAACATTTCTCTTTCAACCATCATACAAAGGGCATGGTAAACCGGTAAATGCAGTTCCTGTACATAGGCTGTTCTTGTTTCCGGAACGTTTATGAGTACATCACAAAATTCTTTCATCTGCCCGCCGGTTTCGCCGGTCATTCCAATGGTTTTCAGTCCTTTTACTTTGGCAACCATCAGGGCATCCAACACGTTTTGTGCATTTCCTGAAGTACTTAAAGCCAGCAACACATCGCCGGAATTTCCGTAACCTGCCACCTGCTGGGCAAAAATGAAATCACCGCCCAAATCGTTGGAAATGGCTGTGATTAATGAGGTATGCTCCGATAGCGAGATGGCCGGCAATCCCTGCTGGAGTTTTTCTGACAGAAGACTTCCCCGCTCTCCAAATTGCGATTTCAGGTTTTGCTGAATTTCAGGTTTCAGCGGACGTTTCGTTTCAAAACTTTTCATCAGTTCGCCCACAATATGGCCTGCATCGGCACTGCTTCCACCATTACCGCAAACCAGAACCTTTCCGCCATTCCGGTAACATTCAACAATACTTCCAACGGCGCCAGCAATAGCCAATTCCAGATGATTGAGTTTGCTATATCGTTTTAGCAATTGCTGCAAAATTTGATTTACCATTTCAATACAGTTTAAAATTCATTGTCATACAGTGCCACACACAAAGCCGCATAGTCACCGATAGTATCTCCCAGCTGTGCCGGTTTTATCTGACAGACTTCCAGTGCGGAAGGAATGGCTTCTTCTTTCAGCATCCGGTCAACATGCGGTTTAAACAATTTTTCATTGCGTGCATAAATGCTCCCGATAACGATACATTCGGGATTCAATACATCAATTAAAACCGCCAGCCCGCGCCCCAGGTATTCCCCGGAAATCCGGATAATTTCATTAGCAACCGGGTCGCCGTCACGGGCA
>CAZCPH010000185.1:0-2872 GCA_964500105.1 uncultured Mariniphaga sp.
CCGGAATGTCAATAGGAAGTTTTTTTGCCAGGTCCCTTTTGTATTCTGTATCAAGGGTATGCCGCGAATATTCAGAATGACCGGTAATAAAAAGCTGACGGCCGCTGTTGGCCTTAACAATTGCTACACCGGCAGCTTCTGACTGCGCAATGATTTGCAACGCATCCACTTTTTCCAGATCTTCTGCCCTTATTTCGGTATGACGTGAATGGGGCATAAAGAAGACATCATCGAATCCGCGCAAAATAGGCAACTGCGACGAGTTGTGCGTATGTTCAAAAACCCCGAACATCTTTTTCGGGAGTTCATACTTGGGAATTCCGTAATAGTGATACAATCCTGCCTGTGCAGCCCAGCAAATGAAGAGCGTAGAATAAACGTTGTGTTGCGCCCAGTCCAGAATTTCCTTCATTTCGTTCCAATAGGTTACCTCTTCAAACGGCAGCAGTTCAACCGGAGCGCCGGTTATAATCATTCCGTCGTACTTTTTGCTGTTCAGTTCGTCGAAATTTTTGTAAAACTGTTTCATGTGCTCCGAAGAGGTATTCTTCGATTTGTGCCCTTTAATTTTCATGAATTCGATTTCGATCTGCAACGGTGAATTGGAGAGCAACCGCAGCAAATCGGTTTCGGTGGTCACTTTTAGGGGCATCAGGTTTAAAATAATGATTTTCAGCGGTCTGATATCCTGATGCTGTGCACGCGACTCATCCATCACAAAAATATTCTCTTCTTTCAGAATATTGATGGCAGGTAATCTATCCGGAACATTTACTGGCATTTTATTTCATTTTAGCCCCTCCCGGCCTCCCCAAAGGGGAGGTTTTGGGAGGGGATGTTTTTAAGTCCTCAAATTCAAATAACACACTTTTCAGATTAACCAATCTTGTCAAGTGCCTGTTCAAAGTCGGCAATAATATCGTCAATATGCTCAATTCCAACACTTACACGAAGCTGAGATGGTTCCACCCCGGCAGCTTTCTGGGCCTCTTCTGACAGTTGCTGGTGCGTGGTAGCCGCCGGTTGAATAATCAATGTTTTTGCGTCACCAACATTTGCCAAATGGCTCACAAGCTGAAGGCTGTTCACCACGTTGTTAGCTGCTTCCTTACCTCCTTTTACATTGAAATTCAACATACTGCCGGCACCTTTTTTAAAGTACTTTTTCGCATTTTCATACGAAGGATTTCCCTCCAGACCGGGATAATTCACACTTTCTACTTTAGGATGTTGCTGAAGCCATTTGGCCAGAACTACCGTATTTTCCACATGGCGGTCAACACGCAGCGAAAGCGTTTCAAGTCCCTGCAAGAGCAAAAAAGAGTTAAACGGGCTGATTGCCGGTCCAAAATCGCGTAACCCTTCCACCCGGGCTTTTATGATAAAACCAATATTACCAAGCGGACTGTCGAAATTAAACACATCCCAGAATTTTAGTCCGTGATAACCTTCGGCCGGCTCTGTAAATCCGGGGAATTTACCATTTCCCCAATTGTAGGTTCCTGCATCCACTATAATTCCGCCAATGCTGGTACCATGCCCGCCAATCCATTTGGTTGCCGATTCCACAACGATGTTGGCTCCGTAATCGATGGGCCTGAAAAGGTAACCGGCAGCGGCGAAGGTATTGTCAACCACCAACGGAATATCGTATTTTTTTGCCAATGCCCCCAACGCTTCAAAATCGGGAACCACATAACCCGGATTACCAATGGTTTCAAAATAGAGTGCTTTGGTATTTTCATCAATCAGCTTCTCGAACGCTTCAACAGTTAAATCAGCGGCAAATCGGGCTTCAATTCCCAACCGTTTAAACGAAACCCTGAACTGGTTATGCGAACCGCCGTACAAGTAGGGCGATGTTACAAAATTATCGCCGGCTTCGAGCAGGGTATTAAAAGTTAAAAACTGCGCAGCATGTCCCGATGCCACAGCCAATGCGGCCACACCACCTTCGAGCGCAGCAATGCGCTGTTCAAACACATCGGAAGTCGGGTTCATAATACGGGTGTAAATGTTCCCAAACTCCTTCAGTGCAAACAAATTGGCCGCATGTTCCGCATCATTGAAAACATAAGAAGAAGTCTGGTAAATGGGCACAGCCCTTGAATTGGTGGTTTGGTCGGGTTGGTGTCCTGCATGAAGTTGCAGGGTTTCAAACTTTAAATTTTTTGAACTCATTTTACTTATTTTTTTGGGTTAAAAAAATGCATTATAAATTTCACGAACACTTTTTTCTTTGTCGGTCGATTTTACAACCAAATAGCTTACCAGGTCTGACGCACCGGAGCCGCTCAGCACCACATTGATTTTATGGCTGGCAACAGCGTTGAAAATTTTGGCTGAAACGCCGTAGCTTTGCTGCATTCCGTGACCAACCACTGCTACAAGCGAAACATCGTCAATAACCGATATATCCTGAACCGCAGAGAATCCCAGTTCACGAATAAACTCCAGCGCCCGGGCTCCTGTATTTCGTTCCAGAATTAAATTGATTGAAATCTGGGACGTGATAACGGACTTGATGTTTATTCCTTCGCGGTTGAGCCTCGACGTAACCTTTGCAAGAATTCCGGGTTTCAGTCCCACTCCGGGCCCGTTGAGCCGCAACAACGAAATATCGTCGGTGCAGGCCACACTTTTAACAATTTGCGGTTCAACAAATGTTTCGGTGTTTATCACAGTTTCCACTTTCCCGTTGCCCGATGCTGTATCAACAACATTTATGGGGATATGTTCATTTTCAAGCGGTTCCACGGTACGTGGATGAAAGGAATAGTGGTCGAAGTAGGCCAGTTCGCTGGCTTCGGAATAGGTTAAACGCTGAATACGGGGCGAATCAGGAACAATGGATGGGTCGGCCCGCTGAAAG
>CAZCPH010000185.1:2882-6307 GCA_964500105.1 uncultured Mariniphaga sp.
CCTGTGAACCGATATTTCTTGATCACCGGTCCGGCGAATCGGGTACAATGGATGGATCAGCCCGCTGAAAGTCGTGATCAAGCCCCCACAATTCAAGCTTTTGGGCATTCAGGCACCGGGTTAAAAAAGCGGCAGTATAATCGGCGGCTGTTTTACCTGTCCTGCCTGTTTTTCCGGCTTCTGTAATGCCATACGAACCCGGCACAATGTAAACCCTGCCGGTTAATCCTTCCACGTTCTGTTTGTTTAAGGAAATAAATGTGGCATTTCCAAAATCAGCTGTTACACGCAAATCCAGATGTTCGGGCCACACAATATCTGCCTGCAGACCAAATTCGGCCAGCTTTGCACTGATAATTTCAGCTGTAAGTTTTTCACTAAAACTCAGCACCTGATCTTTCAACGCTTCAGAATAATCCCCAATCAGCGCTATTCCCTTTAATATTCCGGCTGCCTGATCTACCAGGCGGCTGTATGCATCCGACGGTTTGTTTCCCGTTAATTCAGTGCAGAAAGAATTCAGTTTTTCTGCAACAGAATCGTCAAAGCTGCTCAACACATCGCGTAAACTGTTGCTTATGGCGCGAAGTATCTCAGGCACTGCCGAAACAACGATAAAACTTCTGCCGTGGTGCTTATTAATGTATTCAATCAAATTTTGTATTGAAATGGCATTGCCTGCATGGCTGCCTCCCAATCGAATAACTTTATCCGACATAAACTTAAAAAAAAGTGAAACTTTGTTTTTTCTTCGCTAAAACCTGTATGCCTTCGTTCAATGGGAAACCACTGAAAGAAGGCTAGCGCATAGACATGGAAACCGACGGCAACATAAATTCAGCACGTCCGGCAGAGATTGCCGAAACATTTTGTGAAGTATGCTGAAAAGCTGAATTCATTTATTTACCGATTTTGTTTAGCGCAAATATAAATCGATTTTCTTAAAATCAAAACTTATTTAGAATCAGTTCAGATAAAAATAACATTGAATTTTCTGACCGAAAACGAACAATATTTGACGCCAATGGTTAAAAATGGGGAAATTTAAGTGAAAAAAGTCCTTTACTTTTTACTTTTATTTAAACTGAATTAACTTTGCAAAGCAAAATTCTTAAAAAAATACCATGAGTTATAATTTACTGAAAGGGAAAAAGGGAATTATTTTTGGTGCACTGAATCCCGATTCCATTGCATGGAAAGTAGCAGAACGCGCACACGAGGAAGGGGCAGTTGTAACCTTGACAAACACAGCAGTTGCCATGCGAATGGGCGAAACCCAGAAACTGGCTGACAAACTGAACACAATTGCCATTGGCGCTGATGCGACCAATATTGAAGACCTGGAAAACCTGTTTAAAAAATCGATGGAACATTTGGGTGGCAAAATAGACTTTATACTCCATTCCATCGGAATGTCTCCCAATGTAAGAAAAGAAAGGCATTACAGCGATCTCGACTATAACTATCTGAACAAAACACTGGATATCTCAGCAGTTTCGTTTCACAAAGTGCTTCAAACTGCCCGAAAACTGGATGCGATTAACGAATGGGGTTCTGTAGTGGCACTTTCGTATGTTGCTGCCCAGCGAACTTTTTACGGATACAACGACATGGCCGACGCCAAAGCGCTGCTGGAATCCATTGGACGCAGTTTTGGATACATTTACGGAAGGGAGCGCAGGGTTCGGATTAATACCATTTCGCAGTCGCCGACCATTACCACTGCAGGCAGTGGGGTGAAAGGTTTCGACCGGCTGCTCGACTTTGCCGACCGCATGTCGCCACTGGGAAATGCAACCGGCGACGATTGTGCCGATTACTGCATCACCTTATTTTCTGACCTTACCCGTCGGGTAACCATGCAAAATCTATACAACGACGGTGGATTCTCCAGCATGGGAATGAGCCTGCGGGCACTTCAGCAATATGAAAAAGGATTGCACGAAGATTGCGACTGCGGTCCGGCTGCAGATGAGCATCTTTTTGATTAAACATATTCTTTAGAAATAATACAATCAGCTAAAAACAGGATCTCATCCGGAACGGATGTCGTCCTGTTTTTTTGTATCCGTTGTTTAATATTTTTTAAAATTTCTTTAAACTTATTTTCAGACCATTTTTTTAATTTTGAAAAAAATATGGTCATGAAAAGATTCATTTACATACTGTTAATGTTTTTTATTGCTGTATTTTACACACACGCCCAGCAACCTGAAAAACAGAACACCCCTGACGAACAAATCATTGTAAATAAAAAGTTCGATGAACAGGGCAATCTTTTGGAGTATGATTCTACCTACATCCAAAAATGGTCGACGGATACCACCTTTCATTTTGGGTTTCCGGGAGACAGCCTCTCTTTTCAGTATAATTTTCCTGGAATAGAACGGTTTATGAATGAATTTCGGAGCGATTCGGTTTTTGGGAAATATTTTCCTCCGCACCTGCCGTTTTCATTCGGATTCCGGTTTTCTCCCTTCGAAGATAAAAATTCTGACCCAAACCACTTTCCATTTTCTGATTCCCTGTTTTCAGCACCGTTTCCTTTCAACTTTGATTCCCTGTTTTTTGATTTTGGATTCGGGCCTGACAAAAAATTACCGCCTGAATTCAATAACCGGTTTTTTGAGGACTTTGAACAACGTCTCAACCAGCATTTTCACCGGTTTCGCGACGAAAATTTTGATTTTCCCGGGTTTAAAAATGAAACGCACCAAAAAGAGTGGGAAGAGTTGATGAAAAAACACCGAAGAGAGATGGAAGAGTTGGAGAAAAAATGGCAAAAAGAGGATTCTGCCGGCCAAAATCAATAGATCAGGCTAAGGGTTTTGGTCTTGTTCCCCGATATTGGGATTTGCATCAATTTCGCTCTGCGGAATCTGATAAACAAATTTTTCAGATTCTGCCGGAAGTTCCATCGTTCTTGCAACAACCGGATTATGATTGCTGTTATTCCTGTCGATACCCAGTTTCAATCTTTTCACGTCAAACCCTCTGAATCCCTCACCCCAAAGTTCGATTCTTCTTTCCAGCAAAATTTTCTGCAGTAACGCCTGACCCGAGGAATAAACAGGTTTGGGACGAAAGATGCGTTCGCTTTGCAATGTTCTCAACAGATTTCGCGCCGCCATATCCTCTCCCATCCGGACTCTTGCTTCGGCTTCAATCAGCAACATTTCTTCCGGCCGCATCAAAACCAGATCAGCAGCAAATCCTTTGTCATTGCCCGATGAAAATTTTCGGGGAATTAACCTTCCGGAGGCAATTTCGGTGGTATCAACAAGTGCTTTCCTGATATCTCCGTCTTCCATCTGCCGATACAATTCCAGACTATACGATTTCGGACTTAAACCAAACCCGCAATACCCTCCTATTGACCAGTCCATATCCCCCCCCCCCCCCCCCCCCCCCCCCCCCCCCCCCCC
>CAZCPH010000186.1:0-6293 GCA_964500105.1 uncultured Mariniphaga sp.
GGCTTCCTTTCGCCCCTGTGAACCCGTAGCATTGAAAAATGCAAGATATTCTTTCCAGGTGACTTCCACTTCCGCCATCCAAAAACTGCCAACTTCAACTTCGCGAACCGGTCCCTCGTCGCTTCGCCGGTAGGGTTCGTCTGCCTGACTTCCCATTTGGAAGTTTCCGCCTTCAATGGCTTTCATGTTAAAGGAAACCACAGTGCCCGGAATCTGCTCCCTGAAATCATCAAACGAAGACACCGTTGCCGGTTCTTCGAATAACTCCTCTGCAGAAACCACCGTTTCTTCCATAGTCAGTGTTGGTTCTCCGCGAAAATGGCCAACATTAAGATGACATTTAACACACGAATTGGCTTCCGGATCGCGTAAATATTTCAAATGGGACTCGGCACCCAGAGCATCCAGGGTTGACGGAAATAAATTGGTATGGCACTTTTTGCAACCGTCTTCATATACAAATCTTTTTGCCGCTTCAACGGTTCGTTTGGCTTCCCAGTCTATTTCCTCCATGTCTTTGGTTAAAAAAACATACAGGTCGTGAAATCCATGGTAGGCCTTTCGGGTTAAAAAATAAGCTGTCTGGTCTTCGGGCGGAAGATGGCAATCAACACAATTTGCAGATACGCCGGAACGATTGCTGTTATGTACCGAAAGCAAAAAAGCGGCATCGGCATGCGGGTGAGCATGACACGACACGCAAAATTCATCTTTGGAAGTATACTCGATGGTTTTTTTGGATAGCGCCAAAAACAACAATACAGACAAACCACCGACAATAAAAATTAAATAATGCTTCCGCTTGATCTTATCAGCCATTTTCACTCTATTTTCCTTAATATTACAAGCTATCCCTTATCTTTCAATTAGCAGATCAGGTAACTGATGCTTAGCGGATTCTTAATTTAAAATTAATTTTTTAGCTATAAAATTGATTATAAGAACTTTGAAATAATACTAAAAAAACAAAAAATGACACGTTCTTTCGCAGAAAAGTTTATTTTTGAACAGAAAATAATTTGGAATTAAGGTTGAGGACAACTTAATTTTTCATGAACAAAACAATGGATAATTGCACCCGTTTTATTCTCCCTTTGATTCTTGCCCTGTTTTTCTTAAGCGGCACTTCAAACGGTAAAGAATTTGCTGAAAGTTCATTTCTGGTGGCTAAAGTCAGCCAATCCAATTTATACAACCAACAATTTTGGGATTTTCTGCAATCGAATAATAGTTCCGGAATTGAACTTGAACTAACCGAGAAAAACGGCAAAGTTCTTTTAGAAGAAAGTGAACACAATTTAACGACAGTTCTGGACAAAATTTACCAGTTCATTTCAACCGATTCAGCAAAAATCTTCCCGGTATTTATCAATTTCAAAGGAAACATTCAGGCACTCGATTCCATAATCAGTGATTCCGAAATTGCGCAACATATATTTTCACAGCCGCGGGGAGAAGCGTGGCCCACAATCGAATACCTGCTGCAAGCAAACCGGCGGGTTCTTTTTTTTATTTCCGGAGATTTTAAAAATTCCGGACGTACATTACACAATGCCGGCGATTATATCTTCCGGATTTCTGCTGATAAGGTTAACCCGGCACTAAACCCGGGAACCAATCTGGAATTATTCCTGATAAATAACTTTGAAAACCTGCCGGTTAATTCCTCCCCGGGCAGCAATATTCAAAACATGGTTCCCGATTATATCAATTTTCTGCTGGAAAACTGGACCCGATATGGGAAAAAACCCAATTTTATATTTGTTGGCGATAAAATTTTGAATTTCAACTTTATTATTTCACAGTTGAATTCCTTTACCTGGATTACAGGAACCATAAGAGGAGCCGGTAAAACATTCGAAAAAGTATATTGGAAAAATCCCGAGGTTTCGGTTACAGGCGGAAAATTTAGTTTTCCTTACCGGGGAGGCGATGAACTGACGCTTACACCATTTATGCCAGGCTACAAACTAACTCCGGAGCAAATAATTGTTACGGGAGAAATGGAAGTTCCTGAAACTTATCAGATTATGGCCAGCCCGATTGAACTTGGCCAGAACCTCACAGGGAGCTTCTATTTTAATGGAGAAATTCAAAACATTTTGTTGCCCGAAAAAACATATTCAGGCGAAAACTATTCTTTTAGCCAGGACATTGAACGGGGAACAGTGCTGCGACTTCCTGAAAATTCGAATGTAAACCTCGGCCCACCTGAAGTTTACGAACTGAGAAACAGCAGTTTTACCGTAAGTTGTTTTGTAAAATTCAGCGAAATCCTGGAATTTGGTGACAACGCTGTTCTGGGAAATTATGAAAGCGAATACCGGAAAGGACTTCATCTTATCCTTCGCTCCGGCCATCCGTATTTTGGACTGTGGGCCAACGATTATATTTCAGAGGAAAAACTGGAGCCCAACATTTGGTACCACATGGCCTGGCGGTACATCATCGAGACCGGTGAGCAGGCAATTTTTGTGAATGGCAAAAATATTGGCAGCTCCGATGGCCATCCACCATTTTCGGGCACTGCCGACATCCATTTGGGAAGCGCACTTTCGCAGGGCGCAAGTTTACGGGGTTACATCGACGATTTACATTTCTGGAACCGCCCGCTCGGAACTGAGGAAATTACCCGCCTGGCACTAAATGAAGAAGTTAAAACGAAAGTGGAGTCAGCTGAACGCCAAAGTTTTTGGGAAAGAAACAGATTAATCTCTGGCGTCGCAGTGCTTGCTTTCGTAATCGCTGCAGGAATCGCTTTTCTGGCTTTCAGAAGAAAGAAAAAAGTTGCTGAAAAAACTTCTGTACTTCTGCCGGAAACAAATGCTTCAAATCAAATTCGACTGTTTGGCGGATTTAAAAGCATCGACCGCGATGGAAATGATATTTCGGCACAATTTACACCAAAAGTGAAAGAACTGTTTTTGTTTACGCTGCTTGCCACAATAAAAAATCAAACCGGAGCCTTGATTTCTGATATCGACGAACAACTTTGGCCAGGCCTTCCATCCAAAAAAGTTTCAAATAACAGGGCAGTAACATTAAATAAATTACGTAAGATTTTACAGCGGCTTGATGGTGTTGAAATCGTTACACAGAATGGTCATTTGCTGGTAAAAACCGAAGAATCATTTTTTTGCGACTATGCCGAAGCCTTCAAACTTTGTCAGATACCTGGCGGAATGGACAAACAGCAACTGGAAGTGTTTTTTAACCTGGTAAAACGAGGGCGGTTTTTAAAAGGCCTGCACTGGAACTGGCTTGATGAAATCCGGGGATACACCGGAAATCAGATTATTGACAACTTGTTAAAACTGGCTGCGTTTTACAGCAAGGAAAATAAGCTGGCAAAAATGGAAGCGCTGGCGAAACGAATTCTGGAATACGACGATTTAAATGAAGAAGCTGTATGGATACAGATTTGGGTTCTGCAGCAAATGAACAATTTACATCAGGCAAAATTTCATTTTGAATCATTCTGTACAAAATATCAACAAAATTTAGGAGAAAAATATTCGCTGAATTTTGAGCAGTTTTATGCCCATTTCTCCGATTTACTTGAAACAAAAAGCAATTTTTAAACGATGACAATCAACAAGTTTCCTGCATTTGAAGCTGTTATTTTCGACCTCGACGGAGTAATTACCAAAACAGCAGTAACTCACGCCGCTGCGTGGAAAAAAATGTTTGATGATTTCCTGATAAAAAGAGAAAAGGAACTTCACGAACCATACAACGAGTTTACCCAAAACGATTACCTGGCTTTTGTAGATGGAAAACCGCGGTACAACGGAGTGGCTTCGTTTCTGGAATCGCGCGGAATTTCGCTACCCTGGGGTTCGCCGGAAGACAGCACTGAAGAAGAATCGGTTTGCGGACTGGGAAACCGGAAAAACGAAGCGTTTAACGAAGTACTGAAGCGCGATGGAGCCGAAGTTTATCCATCATCGAAGAAAATGCTTTTTGAATTAAAAGAAGCCGGAATCGGGCTTGGCGTAGCTTCATCAAGTAAAAACTGCAAAGCAGTTTTAGAGGCGGTAAATCTGCTTCACCTTTTTGGCGCCCGTGTTGACGGTGTTGTTTCTGCCGAACTGGGTTTGAAAGGAAAGCCTGAACCCGATATTTTCACCAAAGCCTGTGAGCTGCTGGGCGCAAATCCGGCAAGCTCGATAGTGGTTGAAGATGCCGTATCTGGTGTCCAGGCAGGCGCCAAAGGTGGTTTCGGATTAACACTTGGAATAGCCCGCGAAGAAAACAAAGAAGAACTCCTAAAAAACGGGGCAGACTTTGTGGTAACTGACCTGGAGGAAGTTAACGGTCTGGAAGGGTTAAACAACTTGTTTCTGAAATTTATGCGGAAATAACTTCCTGAACACTTTTTTGCAAAAAATCACGGGTATAATAATCTTTGTCCACAATTTCTCCGTTCCATACCACGATGTCGAGATCAATTGTTCGCGGACCGAATTTGGGTGCCGAACGATCGCGTCCCAGCTGGTCTTCAATTTTTTTTAACAGACGGTTCAGTTCCTTTTTACCCAAACTGGTTTGAATTTTTACCGCTCCGTTGGTAAAATCCGGTTGGTCTTCTATACCTATTGGTTTGGTTTTTAGCATTGTAGAAACCCTCAAAACATCCATGTGCAGAGCCAAAATCTCCAGCATTTTTGAAATATTCTCTTCAGCATTGATGTTGGAGCCGATGCCAATAATAACTGAGTTAATCATCCTGACTCCTTTCCATTATCAATGAAACCGATTCGGCAAAACGCAGGGCATGAGGTTTATCCACTTCAACTCTTGCCCATTTTGCCTGTTTATCCTCCAGAATAAGATCGAGAATTTTTTGAGTAAGCACCTCAAGCAGTTTAAACCGACCGTCCTGAACAAGAGCAATCACTTTTTTAGTTATTGTTTTATAATCCAGAATTCCAACGGGTTCATCTACTTCCAGCGCTTCGTGCGGAATGTCGGTTTCTATTTCATAGTTGATTATAACGTCCTGCTTGTTCACCAGCTCTTCCGGATTGAATCCGATGTAAGTACGCAACAACAGATTTTTAACCTTTATTCGTGCCATATTATTCTTTTTAAGCGTTTTGACCTAAATTTTCACCGCCATCAGCATACAGCAACTGCCCGGTGAGATGATCGTTTTCCAGAATATAATCGAGGCTCTTCAAAACAGGAACCAACCCGCCCGGTTTTTTCATCGGAATGTTTTTGGCCAGGTTCCAAAGGTAATTTTCATCTTTATCTTCGGGCGGCAGCGTAACTCCAGGCGCAATGCCATTTACCCTTATTGCGGGAGCAAATTCCAGCGCTGCCATCTTTGTCAATTCCCAAAGTCCTTTTTTTGAAAGTGAGTAGGCGGCAAAATTCGATTTATTGGTGGTAATCCGCGTATCCACAAAATTGATGATGTTTCCCTTTTTACACCTGGCAGCAAAATCGCGCATCAGAATAAACGGTGCTTTCATGTTTACATCAATCTGGTTTTCAAACAACTGAACATCAGTTTCCTTCAAATATCCCGGATTAAAAACAGAGGCATTGTTCACCAGCAAATCAAATACTCCAAATTCGGAAACCACCAGCGGAATCAGCTTTTCAACTTCGTTTGTTTCGGCCAGATTGGCTTTTACCCGCCCAAATTTTTGCTGTGGATACTTTTTGCGCAGTTCATTTTCCAGCTCTTCTGCCGGTTTTTCCGACGAATTGAAATGAATGACAATATTCCAGCCTTTGGAAGCCAGATGTTCCGCCAAAAATTTTCCCACACGTTTCGATGCTCCTGTAATCAACGCTGTATTATTCATGCGAAAAGTTTTTTTAAAACTACAAATTCTGAATGAACAAAACACCAGAAGCAAAATTTTGTTTCAGTAACTACACCAAAATGTTGAACAGTTGCTGGTGAAACTATTTTGCGTATGAATTCAGTTTACTCAGGTATTTCCCAATAATATCGAATTCAAGGTTGACAACTGTACCTTCTTTAAAGGTATGAAAGTTAGTTACATCATAAGTAAACGGAATGATGGCCACCTGAAAAGAATTGTCTTTTGAATTCACAACTGTCAGGCTTACACCGTTTACCGAAACCGAGCCTTTTTCAACGGTCATGTAGCCTTGTTTGGCTTTTTCAACATCAAAATCGTATTCAAAGGTGAAATACCAGCTTCCGTCGGCTTCTTCCACTTTGGTGCAAACAGCAGTCTGGTCCACATGACCCTGCACAATGTGCCCGTCGAGGCGGCCGTTCATCTCCATGCTGCGTTCGAGATTTACTT
>CAZCPH010000187.1:0-6273 GCA_964500105.1 uncultured Mariniphaga sp.
GGCGCTCACCCAGATTTCGTTCGACGAACACACCCACATTTCTACTGCCGACAACCGGCTGATCCGGCGTATCATCCGCGATCACCAGTATCGGGGCTACCGAGCTGCCGACACCATCAAACGCTGGCCTTCGGTAAGGCGCGGAGAAGAACGGAATATTTTTCCGTACCAGGAAAATGCCGACGTTATGTTTAACTCTGCCACACTCTACGAACTGGGTGTGCTGAAAAAATATGCCGATCCGCTGCTAAAACTGGTGCTCGAAAATCAGCCCGAGTACATGGAATCCATGCGGTTACTGAAATTTCTGTCGTATTTCAAACCCATTGATGATGAGGAGATTCCGCCCACTTCGCTGCTTCGGGAATTTTTGGGAGGAAGCAGTTTTCTGTACTGATTTTTGTGCCGGTAACTTCTAATTTTTGGGTTGATTTTTTCCAAGGCTGGCAAAATATCCCAGTTTGTACAAATTGAATAAAAACAGGCTGGGATTTTTTCCGGTCAGGTTTTTTTCGATGGCTTGTCTGAAAAGGTTGAAGAACCATTTAAACACAAACGGCGGAAATATTTTGGTGATTTTGCGGTACCGGTTCAGAAAAGGCATCCGGTTTTGAAATTCGCCAGGTTCCGGCACTATTTTTTCCGAAATGAAAAGCAGATTTTCCAGCGCTGCTTTGGTTTTTTTCAGAAAAGTCACGGAATCTTCCAGCCCGGTATGCTCTACCGGATTATTGATGTGTAGCGGCTGGATGCCGGCCTGAAACAGGTCAAATCCGAGCAGCGTATCTTCATGGCCATACGGGCCAATATTTTCCCTAAAATGAATTTTTTGGAATGTTTCCCTGTCAATCAGAAAGTTGTTTGAGGTGATGATGAATCCTTTTTTGCGGTTTCGTTCTTCGGCAGAAATGGCTTCGCGACGGTGGCCGTAAACCCAGCGTAAAAGTTTCTCACTTTCAGGTTCTTGTTTTGAATAGGATGTTCCACCACAAAGTACTGCACCCGGTTTGGCCAGTTCGATGTATTTTTTCAGGTAATCGTCTGAAATCAGTTTCGAATCGGCATCAATAAAAAGGAGATACGGTTTTTGTGATTCCAGCCCCATTAAATTTCGGATGGCTGTTCTTCCCAGGTTTTTCTCCATTTCGTGGTAAAATACCTGAGGAATATCTGCCAGCTTTCGGTTTTCCAATTTGAAATTTTCAGAAGAACCATCGTCGTAAACAATGATTTCAATATCACTTGAAATCTTTTCGGCCTGTTGTTTAAGTTGCCAAACCAATTCGGTAACCTCGACGTTATAAACCGGGATGTTTATAGAAAGCATTCTTGTTTTTTTCAATCGGGTGAATTTACTCAATCTATCTGAATTAACGGTTTTCAGTGGTATTTTATGTAATTAAACTCTATTTTTGACCAATTATTTTCAGGAGTTACGAAATTGAAACGCAGATGATAAAACTTTTTTTCATGTTGGTTTTGGCTATGCCGCTTTTGGTTTACGGACAAAATTTCCGGCTGGAGGTTGAACTGCAATCTGCTGCCGGGAAAGAGGTTTATCTGGCCAATTATTACCTGGGAAATATTTACGCCAAAGACACTGTGATGCTTGATGAGCAGGGGCAGGGAGTGTTTGCTTCCGACTCGCTTTTGCCGCAGGGGTTGTACAAAATTTACTTTGACGAAAACAACCATTTCGATTTTTTGCTGGGAAACGATCAGCAGTTTTCACTGAAAAATGAATCGTTTAAATCATCATCAGCAGAAGTAACTGGCTCGGATGAAACGGCTGCTTTTTTCGAATACACTGCTTTTCTTGGAAATCTTCAGAAAAGAAATGCTGACATCAGAAAAGAGATGGAGACGGCCGCTGCTGCCGAACGACAGGTTTTGCAAGCCGAACTGGCGGAACTTACCGCGCAGCTGCACAGCTACTGGAGCCAATTGGAACAGGATTTTCCTGATTCGTTTCTCCCCGGATTTGTAAAAGCAAACTACGTTCCTTTGCCCGATATCTCGAACTTTCCGGATGAAGTGCAAACCAACGATTCGTTGTTGTATCTGGCCCGGTTTTATTATCAGCAAAAGCATTACTGGGATCATTTCGATTACACCGACGAACGTTTTTTGTACACTCCGTTTTTCAAACAAAAACTGGAAACCTGGTTTACAAAAGTGCTGTATCAAAATTATGATTCGGTGAAAAGTCATGTGTTTCAGTTTATTGAAGAGGTGAAACCCAAACCGCGGATTTTTCAGTTTGCCACATCTTTTTTCCTGAACAGCGCTATCAACAGCAACATTATGGGAATGGATGCCCTGTTTGTTGACATTGCCCGAGAATATTATCTGTCGGGCGAAGCATTTTGGGCAACTGAGGAATCGCTGGAGAAAATACGTGAAAATGTGTTTTTTGCTGAAAATAACCTCATTGGAAATACTGCTCCCGACCTAACTTTGGAAAGTTTCGACGGTGAGTATGTGAATCTGCATCAGATTGATGCAAAGTACACACTGGTTGTGATTTACGAACCCAATTGTTCGCACTGCAATATTTTTGTGCCCGATTTGCATGCCAATGTTTATCAGCCGTTTAAAGACAAAGGGCTGGAAGTATTTGCCATTTATTCCATGGACAATAAAACGGAATGGGGTGAGTTTCTGGCAGAACACAATCTGTTCGGCTGGATCAATGTTTGGGATGAACACCATGTGTCGCGGTTTAAAATTTTATACGATGGCCGAAAAACTCCCGGAATTTATGTTTTGGACCAGAATAAAAAAATTGTGGCTAAGAAAATGACTGTGGAGCAGTTGAAAATGTTTATGGAAAGTGAGTTGAACGGCGCCTTTTAGTGTAAAGACAACATTCGGTGTCATTTCGACGAAGAAAGAGGAGAAATCTCTTTAAAAGAAGCAGATTTTTCAGTCGTACCCTTCATTGAAATGACAGGTTTCAATTTTTGACCGTTGATACGATTCTAGTTTTGTGTATTTCGCAGTTGCCTTTTTGCTTCTTCCACTGCCAGTTCAAAAGTTCCGAAGATTGAATCGCCGCCAATAAGCGTAAAAATGCTTGCTTTTTTCAAGTCAGTTTTCACGTTTTCGTTTACACCCGAAAGAATAACTTTTATGTCTGAATGGATCAGTATTTTTAAAGCTTCTTTCAGGTTTTGCAGTCCTGTTGAATCAACAAAAGGCACATGCCGCATGCGAATGATAATGATTTGACTCTTTAAACCGGTAGATTTCAAAACCTCGCAGTATTGTTTGGCCGACGCAAAAAACAACGGACCGCTGATTTCGTAAATACCAATTCCTTTGGGCAGTTTGGAATAGTCTTCGATGATATCTGTATCGACCACCTGCGGTATCGATTTTCCCATATCGGCCATTCTTTTCATAAACAGCAGTGCGGACAGCACAACTCCGATTTGTATGGCTACCGTCAGGTCAACCAAAACAGTTAAAAAGAACGTGGTGAGTAACACTGTAATGTCGAAAAAAGAACCTTTCAGAATGGAACGGAACGACCGCCATTCGCTCATGTTGTAGGCCACAACAATTAAAATCCCGGCCAGACTTGCCATGGGAATCAGTTTCACCCATTTTCCGAAAAACAGCATAATCAGAAGCAAAGTAACCGCATGCAGCATTCCGGCAACCGGTGTTCTACCACCGTTTTTTACGTTGGTAGCTGTGCGTGCGATGGCCCCTGTGGCAGGAATTCCTCCAAAAAACGGGGTGACAATATTGGCAATGCCTTGTGCAACAAGTTCAGTGTTTGAGCGGTGCCTGCCGCCAATCATCCCGTCGGCCACCACTGCCGAAAGCAGCGACTCTATGGCGCCCAGCAGGGCAATGGTCAGTGCCGGTTGAATGTAATTTCCCAGTTGTGATAAATCTACTGTCGGCAAGCTTATTTTAAAGGTGTTGGGAATCTCGCCAAAAAAAGATTCGATGGTCAGGACAGGCAGATCAAAAATCTGAACCAGCAAAGTTCCTGCAACAATGGCAATGAGCGAACCCGGAATTTTGCGTACAAAATTTTTCGAAAAAACGACCAGTAGAATGGTAAAAGCAGTCAATCCGGCAGCATAAAAGTTAACCGTTTCAAAATGATGAAAATAGGTTGTCCATTTGGCAACAAAACCTGCAGGCACATTTTGTATGGACAATCCGAAAGCATCGCGAATTTGTGTGGAGAAAATAACCAGGGCAATGCCGCTGGTAAAACCAACAATCAACGGGTGCGGAAAATATTTTAGAAGTGCACCCAGCTTCAGCAGGCCAAAAATGACCAGGAAAATACCTGCCAGGATGGTTGAAATCAGAAGCCCGTCAAATCCATATTCCGAAAGAATGCTGTAAACAATAACAATGAATGCCCCGGTTGGTCCGCCAATCTGCACGCGGCTGCCACCCAGTAAAGAGATGATAAACCCGGCTACTACTGCCGTTATCAAACCTTTTTCGGGCGAAACCCCCGATGCCACCGCAAAGGCAATGGCCAGCGGAAGCGCCACAATGCCAACCACAATTCCGGCCAGCAAATCAGACGAAAAACGGCTCGCAGTGTAGCCCTCCTTCAGAACAGAGAAAAATTTGGGTTTAAAAATGGAATCCACCTTGCTCGTTTTAAAAATTGCGCAAATGTAAGGGGTAATTTGTTGCATTGTTTTTTGCCGGCAAAATATTTTTCAGGAATGTGTTTAATTTAACAAACAGTTTTTATTGTTGAAAATCAGAGGATTGAAGTGTATTGAGTTCGGGCGGTTGGCTTTCAACAAAATCATAGACCGGTTGTTACAAAAAAGGTAAAAATATCCTGTTTCACTAATCGGTATTTATAGAAGGATGTTTAAATTTACACAAAGGTTACTATGGCAATTAAAAAGAAATTTTTGACAAAAAAAAAGATTCGTAAAATCCAGAAAGCGTGGGGTGATGGAATTATAGCTATTGGTCAGGCTTATGTGAATAATGAAGATTATAAAGCTTTGGCCACTGCGTTTATCCAAAAACATTACGGATACCAGGAAGGAATAGTATTGTTTAAACCAACACTTGCTTCAGTTGAGCAGTTTCGGGATACGTTCGAAAAAGCACTTTCGTATTTTGTTTCTGGTAATCCAATTCATCCCGAAGACCAGGGATTTGCCATCAGGCCCTGGGTGAAAGTAAAATTCGACAATGCCGGAATTATCATCATTAAAAATCATGCCGTCGCCATGGGCAATTATTATTTTACCGATACCGAAGGAAACGAGGTCAAGGTGGAATACACGTTTGGCTATTTTGTGAATGAAAACAATGAGATAAAAATAAACCTTCATCATTCATCTTTACCTTATTCGAAAACTTAAATCAAATCAAAATGAGATCGTATTTTCTGAATTTATTGTTTGTTTCGTTCTTTGCAGTATTTTCTGCAACAGCGCAAACCCCGGAAGAGATTGAAAAAGGAATCAATCTGATTGAAACACAAACATTTTCATCCGAAGAGAATGCTGAACTGCTTAAGTTATACGAAGGGCTTCGTGTGGCCGATGTTTCCGACGGAATGGATATGGTTGGTTTGCCCAATACCGGGTTGGTCAGTCACGAAATTCACCCCGACTGGGTGGATACGAAAGAGATGACGCACATCATCCGGGGCATTGCTGTAACCGCACGTTATGTGCCAACCCAGCGGCCCGACCGGCCTGAACCTGGTGAAGATTTTGCTGCCTGGGAAGGGAATTTTTACAACCAGTATTCCAGCGAACTGTTTGCTCAGGTTATTCAGCCTGGCTCGGTGGTGGTGCTCGACGATGTGGAGGACCGCGATATTGGTTCCATTGGTTCCAACAACATTTTGTATTGGGTTTCGCTCGGAGCGGTAGGCGTGGTAACCGATGCCAGCTCGCGCGATACCGATGAAATTGCGCTCCAGAAAGTTCCGCTTTACCTGCGTAAAAAGGGCCGTGGAATTCGTCCGGGGAGAAACGAACTGGAATCAGTCAACCGGCCGGTGACAATTGGCGGCGTTCTGGTTTGCCCCGGCGATGTAGTGGTGGCTGATGGCGACGGTGTGGTTGTAGTTCCCAGGAAAGTGGCCAAAGATGTGGCTCAGCATGCCCATGGTATTTTGGAAAAAGACAAAGCTGCCCGCAAAAATTTGTATGAAAAGCTTGGTATTCCACTCGATAAAACGGTACAATAACCTTGTTTTGGGGTTTTTCTATGCAAGTGTGTTTTTAAAAACTTAAGAAATGAAAATTTTCGGGAAAA
>CAZCPH010000188.1:0-6269 GCA_964500105.1 uncultured Mariniphaga sp.
ACAGAGTTGAGAGCATCTTCGATGATACGTGTAACGTTTTGTTCAATATCGCTGGCATTGGCTCCCGGGTAAGTTGTCATCACCGAAATGAACGGTGGGTCCATTTCAGGATACAAATCGATGGGAATCTGAACCAGCGAATAGAGCCCCATTACCACCACAGCGGTAAAAATCATTAACGTGGTAATTGGCTTATTTACTGCATTTTTATATATACTCATAATGTTCTAATTCGTTTTAATGAATGGAAATGAGGATGGTTACTGTCTGACTTCTACCGTGGAACCATTAAGCAGCCTGGCCTGGCCGCTGACAATAATTCTGTCTCCCGGCTCCAGTTCATCTGAAAAAACCTCAATATTGTCGTCATATCTTTTCCCGATGGTTACCCCAACACGTCTGGCAACCCCATTTTCTTCCTTAAACAGGTAGCGATCGTTCGATCCCTGTACTTTTAAAACGGCCATACTGGGCAAAAGAATGGCCTCTTCCTCGTCGAGGTCGAAATTTACCCTTGCGAACATGCCGGGACGCAGCAGGCCATCGCGGTTGCTGATAACAACCTCGGCATTGAACGTACGGTTTACAGGGTCGATGGTTGGGTGTACCCGCTCAATACGTCCGGAAAACAGTCGATCGGGATAAACATCGATTCTAACCTCTGTTTCCATTCCGTTTTTTACCAGCGGAAAGTATTTTTCAGAAAGCGGCACAATGATCTTCAAACGGTCGATTTGAACCAGCGACAGCACGGCTGCTTTTCCGGCCTGGGTATTTGGCGCACCGGAGTACATCTCACCGGGCTCGTAATACCTTCCTGAAACCACAGCATTAAACGGTGCTAGCAGCTGGGTATTTTCTTTCAGAAATTCCACATTCGATTTGGCCACTTCGTATTGTGTTTTCAACTGGTCGTACTGCTGCTGGGCCACACTTCCGTATTTGGCAAGCGTGTCGAGTCGTCTGAAGTCAACTTCGAGGTTTTTCAGCTGCACTTCGGCCTGATGTAACTGAGTGCGATCCATCTGCACCAGCAATTTCCCTTTGGCTAAGCGGTCGCCCACATCGGCAAAAATGCCTTCAATCCGGCCGGGTTGTGCCGGCGCCAGATGAACTTCTTCATAAGCTTCAAGCGTAGCGGGATATTCAATTGAACGGGCAACAGTTTGCATCTGAAGTTCCATAACCCGAACAACTTCTTTTCTACTGGCTGTTGTTCCAGACTGGTCTGCTGCTGTTTCCTGCTGCTGTTTGGGAGTACATGCACTTAAAACGGCAATAGCCAGAGTAAATGCAACGGTTAATTTTTTAATCTGTTTCATCATTATCGTCTTAATTGTTTAATATTTTTCCGGTTAGTGTATCCAAAGCATTTTGAGCCTGCAGCACTTCGAGCATGGCCGTGAGGTATTCTGATTCAGCCTGCAGGTAGTTGTTATCGGCTGTGGTCAGTTCCAAACTCGAAATCATTCCCTGTTCATATTTCCGTCGCAGGTTTTGATACACCTCGCGCGAAACTTCCACATTTTTTTGCTGAACCCGGTAACTTTCAATGGCGCTGGTTAAATTAAACTGCAGCTGCTTAAACTGAATGTCAAGCTGTTCTTCCATTAGTGCCTTGTTGTTCTGCATGGTTTCCAGGTCAATTTTGGCCTGCCTTACTTTTGCCCTGCGCTCGCCACTTGAAAAAACCGGAATGTTCACCTGTAATCCGATCATATGTTTTGGCGACATATCAAATGCCGGTTTCAGAATTTTTTCGGTGTAATTGTAGTACCCCGAAACAGTTGGCAAATAACCGGCTTTTTGCATGGTTATCTGCTTTTCCGTTATCTCTTCCTGAACTTCGAGTAACTGAAAATCCAGGTTCTGCTCCGGAACAAAGGTTGTTTCAATTCCGTCAACCGGGTTTTCGCCCAAAAAATCGGCTAACGACTGGGTGAGGTCAAACTCCGTGTCGGCAGTAACTCCCAACTGAACGCGCAACAGGTTTTTAGCCATTTCGTATTGCCGCTCGGCTGCCCTAACTGCATTCGTCAGCGAATTTACCTGCACCGAAAGCTGGTCGAGTTCCACTTTTTCCATCATACCCACGCGCACCAGCGGCTCGGTTTTCCGGTACACTTCGTTCAGATTGTCCACATTCGATTTTAAAATTTTCAGCGATTCTTCGGAAATCAAAACCAGGTAGTAACTTTCGGTTACCTGACTTAAAACATCCTGCTCGGTTTTCACCAGGTTTTTTTCCGAAAGTTTTTGAGCCAGTTTTGCAGTCTGAATGCCAACAATGTACCCTCCGTTAAAAATCAGCTGTCCAACCTGCAAATTAAAATTACTGGCTGGTTTGATAGGAATTTTTGACGGTGGCATATTTTCATCAAACTGAATGCTGATTTCTGCTCCCATGGCATTGGAGTAATCGGCGGTAGCATTCACCTGCGGCAGCCCGGCTGCAATAGCAGCCCAAAGCTGTTCCTGCGACTGGTCTATTGCCAGTCCCGAATTTTTAATGGTCCGGTTATAATTAAGGGCATGTTCTTTGGCCGCGTTCAGGTCGAGCGATAATTTTTCCTGCGCACTCAAACCGCCAAACATCATAAATCCTAAAACCAGACTAAAAATCTGTTTTCTTCTCATAGCACATTGTTTTGTTCTCTTGTAATCTGTATTCATTTTTTAAAAATGTTTCAATTTCCGACTACTCTTTCAGCATCGAATCAATCAAATCAATCCCTTTTTTCGTAGAAATTCCACGCATAAAATTGATAGTAAGGCTCTGAAAAACTTCAGAGTAACTGTACTGTTCACGCGGAAAAATTTTTTCGTCGGCAAGCAAATTCATTTGTTCGTGAAAAAGTTTGGCCACAATGGAAATATTGATTTCCGACCTGAAAATGCCTTCGTTTATCCCTTTTTGCAGCAATTCCTCCGAGAGCTTAAATGCTTCCTTTTCATTGCTTTTGCGTAAAGCATCCCAGGTTTTCGGATACAGCTTCTCCATGTCGCGAAAAAACACCGGGTTAATTGCATTCATCGCTTTTATCCCTTCCTGCATATAAATGAAAATTGTTTCAACCACATTCTGTGATGAAGAACATATTTCAACATTTCTGCATTTATGCCTTTGAGTTAAAGTTTCCAGACAGGTGTGTACCAGGGCAGACTTGTCTTTGAACGCTTCATAAACAGTGCGCTTTGACATGCCAAGAGCTGCTGCAATGCCATCCATTGTTACGTTGCGGATGCCGAATTGCAAAAACTGACTGGTTGCCTCTTCGATTATTCGTTCGCGTATTTCCATTAAAAAATTTTAAGGCCGCTAAGTTAAGTGAAAACTAAAAACACGCTGAAAGTTTTCTGTGAAATGGGTATTTTTACCGGTGAATTTAATGATCACATCTGTTTTTGTTAACATACGTGCCGAAAACCCTGACATCGATAAAAACATCAACCTGCAAACTCTTTTTACTGTCGATGACGCGAAACGTGATCCGGAGGTTGCGTCAGAAAAAGTTCATATCGAAATTAAAAATTACTGTGCCTTCAATAAGCTGACCCATAAATTTCAGTAAGAAATGTTGCCGTTGAAACAAACGGTGAATATTCTCGTTTTCTGATAATGAAATTTAAACTGCAGCACTATGTGTTTCAACGCGCGACACCTGATAGAAACGATGATGATGAGAGCCATTCAAAGAGGAGACGAAACTACTGCACACGAAGCCAGGCTTTTACTAAAAAATTACGGGATTGATAACTTGTTCCAGGTTTCCGGGTTTGCCCACCCGGGAATGGTGATTTACACAAACAATGCTCCGTTCAATCCGTTGCCATCGGTTTGGGGCCTGGTTCCCGAATGGGCAAAATCGCCGGAAAGTATTTGGAACAGTACATTAAATGCTCGTGGTGAAACAGTTTTTGAAAAACCGGCATTTAAAAAATCTGCAGAAACAAAACGATGTTTAATACCCGCCGACGGTTTTTACGATTTTCACCATTTCAGAGGCAAAAAATACCCGTTCTACATTTTCCCGAAAAACCAAAAACCAATCTATTTTGCAGGTTTGTGGAACGACTGGAAAAATTCAGACACCGGAGAAATTCTGAACACTTATTCAATTGTTACAACAAAGGCCAACGAATTGATGGCAAAAATTCATAACAAACCCAAATTTTCAAACGATCCGCGAATGCCTGTAATTCTGCCGGAGAATTTGGCAGACGAATGGTTGAAGCCACTTCAGAAAAAAGAACTGCAGGAACTGGCTACCTTTGTTTTTCCCGATTCGCAGCTGGATGCACACACCGTCAGAAAATTAACAGGAAAGGGTTCTCCGGGAAACGTGCCCGATGCAAACAAAAAACATTCGTATGACGAACTGGTATTTGACGATGAAAAAGGGTCGCAGCTCAGGTTATTTCCCTAAAAATTAACGGATTGTACATACTGAACAACAAAAAATAGCTTTACAATTCGTGTAAAAACTTTATATTCAGCGAATAAACGTATTTATAGTTACATAAATACTCCAAAAGCTTATTCCATTAATGAAAAACATTTCGGTAACTCCGTTTACTCCGTTTTTCAGCACTGAAATTCCCGTAATAAAAACGGTTCCGCCAATAATTATTAAACCCGACACTCCAAGAAACCAAAGTTCTGGCAGAATGGCCGTTTGAAATAAAATGACGAGCGTTGGCAATGAAAGAAACACAATAACAGCCAGTAAATTATGAACAATGCGCTGCAAATTGGTTTTCAGATTTTCGGGTTTAAACGGGTAAATGTTGTGGGGGACGAATGCCAGCAAGGCCAAAACCGCAAAACTGTAGTCGATTTGCTGCATAAAGCGCTCGTTTTCACCTAAATCGTAAAACAACGAAAGCAACCAGAAAAACAGGTAATTGAGAATTGCTGTAGCAAACAACAACTGTTTATAACCGCGAACATAGTTTTTGCCATAAAGATTCTTATTGCTCAAAAAACTGAGCGTGTACTTTTTCAGATCGAAATTAATGTGCTGAATGCTTCGCTTAACAGCATATGGCAAAACCCCTGCATAGGTAAAACCCACCAGCAAAATCCCCAGTTTTATGAGCGTCGTTTCCGTCACTTTTGTTCAAAAAAAGAAAGATATTTATAGTCTGACTGACACAACCTGAATCAATTAAACAACTGACAACTAATCGTTTGATTGATTAAATGTGGGAACAGACCACTCAAAGTCGCCCGTGCCGTTGGGTTTTCTTGCCCACGACTGCTCAACCAAGGTTGCCGGGTATTCCACCAGGTTTATTACGTTTAATTCTGGATCGAGAAGCACAACATTTTCGCCATCGGCTGAAAGCTTGTAATTGGTATGTAAACCCGTCTGCAAAGAATCTCCGTCAGCCCATACAATCAGATAATCTTTTTTACCTATGATGGTGCCTTCAGGGAATTGCCATTTTGCAGGGTTTTTCTTGCTGTCGGAGAGATAATATCCTGAAATATCCTGATCAACATCTGCAGGGTTAAAAATTTCAATCCAGTCATCAAAATCTCCATCCTCATCTGAACCGTGAGAATCATTTTTTGGCAGGAGTTCGTTGATTACAATTTTCGGAATTTGTTCCTCCTCCAAATCATCATCTTTACTGCAGGAAATAAATCCGGCAAGCAAAAGCAAACTCAATAATGTGGGAAATATGGTTTTCAATTCTAATGGCTTCATAATATAAATTGTTATTTATCACTGATTTTTATTCGTTCCGACAACAAGTTTTGAAGTTGAAAAATACAAATATTATTTTGAAAAGCATTGAAGAAGAATCTGACTTTGGCAAAAAACTGTTTCCCAACAAAATCAACAAATCCAATTACGTCAGATATCCATTGCTGCTGCTTAAAGAACAAACCAAAAATTAAACAGAATATCTAATTTCAAAATCCAACCCGCACTTCACCCCCCAATTTCATCACTTCAGTAAATTTTTTCCGAAACCATCTTTCAGCAGCTCCTAACTTTCAGTTGATTATTCAGTTTATAAAAGCGAATTCAGTAAAAAATTAACACATACAGATGAAAACCCCCCGCTGGCGCCGATTTGCAATCGGTGCCCCTGTCAATCTGCTGGAATTTTACTTTACTCTTTCCCCAAATAATTTTTGCTTTTGCAAAGCAAAGCATGGGTCACAGACCCGCACCAGCTTCGCTAACTGCCCACTCCTGATTTTCTTTAAAATTACTAATTACTATTTAGTAATAATCCATATATTTGTTCATTAC
>CAZCPH010000189.1:0-2134 GCA_964500105.1 uncultured Mariniphaga sp.
AACGCAGCACCGCCGTTCCGCACATTTTCCCTTCCGAGGCAAAACGCCCCAGCGGACCGTTCAGGCTGCCTTCGATGTGATGGATTGTCCCGTCTTCCAAATACTTTATCAGCGGATTATTACACGGAAATGAAGCCGAGGGAAACCAGCGCAAATCTTTTACGCCCAGTTCGTGGGCAATATCGAAAATCTGGTTGGAAACCAAATCGCCGTCGCGGAAATGGTGATGCGTGGAAATGGTCATTCCGTCTTCAAGTCCGGCTTTTTGCAATGCTTCTTTTAATGACCCCACCACTTTGTTGCCGTCTTTGGGAAAACCAACAAACGACGGAATGGTTGGCGCATGTTTTTTCCCCTGAACCCGGTATTTTCCAACGCCTTGAAACGGAATGACTTCCTCACCGTTTACCTGCGCAGGAACTAATCTTCCGGCAGCATTTTTAATCCAGTTCGTTTCCATAACTTTCCATCCAGTTTTTGTTCAACAATCCGAAAACTATCGCATTTTCAATGGTTTTCTGCGCCCGTTTTACCACCGGTGCGTCCACCATTTTCGAATCCACAGCAACAACTCCCTTTCCTTCTTTTTCGGCCTGAAAAAAGGCAAAAACAATCTTTTTCGCTTTTTCGATCTCCTTTTCCGACGGAGAAAAACTTTTATTTACCGTTTGAATTTGCCCGGGGTGAATGCATCCAATTCCTTCAAAACCAAGCGATTTTGAACTTTGCACAGCATCTGCCAACGCCTCCAGATCCTCGAAGTTGGAAACCACTGAATCGAGTGGTTGAATGCCGGCTGCACGGGCTGCGTTTACAATGCGGCTTCGGGCGTAAAACGACTCCCGGCCTTCGCTGGTGCGTTGCGCGCCGATATCAGCCGTGTAATCTTCCAGTCCGACAGCCAGCGCCACCACATTTTCGGACGAAATGGCTATTTCAAAAGCGTTCTCCACACCCAGCGCCGATTCGATTATGGGAATCAGATGAACGGAACTTGCTTGTCCGGTAATTTTCCGAATGCGTTGCTCCACAAACAAAATATCGTCGGGCGATTCGCACTTTGGCACCACAATGGTATGCACGCCAAACGGAACAATGTATTCCAGGTCTTTCAGGCCATCGGGCACCTGATTGATGCGCACCATTCGTTCGGCGCCGTAAAAATTTACCTGGCATAACGCATTGCGCACCAGAATGACCGCTTCCGCTTTTTTTGTCGGATGAACACTATCTTCCAAATCGAGAATTACTGCATCACTGCCGTAAATTCCGGCGTTAATCATCATTTTCGGGTTATCGCCCGGAATGTACAGCCGCGACCGCCGGTAACGATCCGATGCAACGGGATAGTCGTTTTCCGGTAGTTTTTCGAATAAAAAACTTTTTTCGGTGGAAACGAATTGTTTGATGGCTGCCTCGAGCCGGGCTGCAATTACAAATGGCAATGCACCTGAATCTTCGATGTTTACCGAAACACCCTTCATCTCAAAAAAATCAAGGATTTCGAGACAAAGCGATTCGATGGATTTGCCAAACAGCGCTTTCACTTTACTTTTCAGGATTACCTGGTTCGACGCATTTCCCTCGTCCCAAAGCTCAATGAAACAGTCGGAACGAACGGTGTCACCCTTATACCCGGATGAAACTTTCATGACAAAAAGGTTTAATGTTGTTACTGGTTGCGAAAATCAAAATCAGAATTCAATCGCAGTAGAGAAAAGAACGGAAAAACAGTGGCTGGACACTTTAAAAACTGCGAACGCAGCTAGTGTGAAGCGTTGTTGTCATCGAGGCACTCGGGCAACCCGATGTAAAAAAATACCGGACATTGAAACGACTGTACCATGCGCACAAGTTACGAATTGTTAAAAACTCTGACCAATAGAAAAGAATGTTTTAAAACAATAAAATCTGATTTCTTTTAAAAATTGGTTTAATCCGTCAGTCAGTATTCTTTTGGTGGGAAAACATTTAACTAAAAATTACAATTCGTTGGAAAAAAATCCCGATTTTTACATTTTGACGCTAATCAAAACTTTGACAGGATGAAAGAAAAACTTTTAAAAGCGATGTATCTGGCACAAAAAGGCGACTGGAATGGCGCCCACGAAATTGTTCAGGACCTGGAAAATGA
>CAZCPH010000189.1:2144-6266 GCA_964500105.1 uncultured Mariniphaga sp.
CCCGATTTAAACAACGCAGCTTACTGGTATTTGCGGGCGCAAAAATCCATGCCAAGATACAGTATAAGTCAGGAATGGCAGGAGATATTCGACATACTCTCTGATCCCGAACTTTCCATCAGTTAACAAAAAACAGTTAAAAATTCATTACAAAATAAATGGAGGCTACCAGAAAAATATACATTTTCCTTATCCTTGCTGTTTTGGTTGTGGTTTTAATTTACGCCCAGGGAATTATTATTCCCTTTATTCTGGCCATTTTGTTTTGGTTTATGATTCGGGTGATAAAAAAACTCCTAACCAGGTTGCCGTTTCTGAAAAAATGGCCTCAGTGGGTGCTAACGGTTATCTCTTCGCTGATTCTTCTGAGTTTTTTGTTCTTAATCGTTCAAATGATTACCATGAACATCAAATTCCTTTCGAATACCCTGCCCGTTTATGAAGCCAGCGTGAACAAAATCACCCGGTCGATTAACGAGAGATTTAATCTGGAACTGTCTAATGTTCTGGAAGAGTTCTCCAGAGATTTAAATTTCGGGGAAGTTCTTTCCAAAATCTTTTCCACCCTTTCCAGTTTGTTTGGAAATGCATTTACAGTACTCATTTACCTGATATTTTTGCTTCTTGAAGAGCATACCTTTCCAAAAAAATTAAAAGCAATGTACCCGGAGTCGGACCGGCTTGAAAAAATGAAATCGCTGGTTTCGAAAATCGACAAGTCGGTAAGCAACTATATTGCCCTGAAAACCATGTCGAGCCTGTTGACCGGATTCCTGAGCTTTTTTGCGCTTCTGTTTATCGGGGTTGATGCGCCTTTTTTCTGGGCATTTCTCATATTTATTCTGAATTTTATCCCGTCGATCGGTTCCCTTGTGGCAACACTTTTTCCGGCAATTTTTGCCCTGTTGCAGTTTGGCGATTTTACTCAGCCGATACTTGTGCTGGCTATAGTTGGAGTTATTCAAATTGTTGTGGGTAATTTTATTGAACCGAGAGTAATGGGCAACACCATGAATATCAGCCCACTCGTCGTGTTCCTCACCCTTATGTTGTGGGGACTGATGTGGGGAATTCCCGGCATGCTTTTGAGCGTTCCCATAACAGTGATTCTGATTATAATTATGTCGGAATTTGAAGCCACAAAACCCATTGCCATACTGTTGAGTAAAAACGGGGAAATAGGCAAATAAAACCAGGTCTCATGAAAAACTTAAAAAAATTCTCTGGAAATTCTCAGGCATCTTTCTGCCGGCCGAAACTGAATCTTTTTCTGTGCTTTGCTGTTTTCCTTGTCAGCAACGGTCTGTATTCCCAAAATTCTTTAATCAATCAGGCCAAAACAGCCTATGTTAGAGAAGAAAATATTTCCTACCGGTCAGATGAAAAAGCCTTAAATAACGCATACATTGCCGAACGTTGCAAACTGGATGTTTACTATCCTGCTGAAACGAAGGATTTCACAACAGTGGTTTGGTTTCACGGAGGTGGCATCAACAGTGGCAACAAGCACATTCCAGAAAAATTAAAGGAAAAGGGCATTGCAGTGGTTGCGGTGAATTACCGGCTGAGTCCGAAAGCAAAAAACCCCGAATATATTGAAGATGCAGCAGCTGCTGTGGCATGGACCTTCAAAAACATTGAAAAGTACGGAGGCGATGTTTCGAAGATTGTGGTTTCGGGACATTCGGCGGGTGGGTACCTGGCCAGCATGGTGGGGCTCGATAAAAAGTGGCTGGCAGAGTTTGGCATCGATGCCAACCAAATTGCCCTGCTGGTGCCGTTTAGCGGCCACACCATAACTCATTTCACCATTCGCGAAGAACGCGGAATTAAAGGCACACAGCCTGTTGTGGACGAATTTGCACCGCTTTTTCATGTTCGGGCAGATGCGCCGCCGCTTGTTTTAATTACCGGCGACCGCGAACTGGAAATGCTGGGGCGCTACGAAGAAAATGCCTACTTGTGGCGGATGATGAAAGAAGCTGGCCACGAAAAAACCAAAATCTATGAACTGGATGGCTTCGACCATGGCGGTATGGCATCGCCGGCTTATGAAATACTTTTAAGTGAAATAAAAACTTTACAGCAATGAGAAATATTATTCTTGCTTTTGCAGCTCTGTTCCTTTTTACAACAAGCGCAAATGCACAAAAAACACCCACCGGAAATCCGGCAGATTTTAAAGTAAAAACCTGTCTGCATTCGGTAAGCTATGCCGGTTTCTGGCGCGGACAGACAAGGCTTACGGTTGATGAGTTTTTGGTGAAAGCCAAAGAACTGGGCTACGAAGGTGTGATGCTGGTAGCCAAACGTCCCCATGTTTCTCCACACGATTACGATAAAGCTGCCCGCGCCCGGTTGAAAGCTAAAATTGATTCACTGGGACTTACTTTGGTTGCCCTTGCCGGATATACCGATTTTACTGCCGGAATTGACAAACCCGGTATTCCCAATGCTGAAATACAGGCTACCTGGGTGGGTGAAATCGCCGAACTGGCCAAAGATCTGGGTACCGATATGGTTCGCATTTTCACGGGATACGAACGTCCCGGAATACCATACGACAAGCAATACTCCGAAGTGCTGGAAGGACTGAAAATGGCCGGAAAACTGGCCGCTGAACACGGAGTTACGCTGGCTGTTCAAAACCATCACGACATTGCGCTTCACCACGATGCCATGTACTGGCTGTTAAAAGAAGTGAATATGCCTAATGTGATGGCGGGTTGGGATGCCTGGTCGCCGGTACTGGAAGGTTTGTCGCTGGAGAAACAGCGCGAATCTGTTTTGAAAATGAAACCCTTCATTGTGAATACCATTGTGGCAGATTATGTAACTCATCCTCGTTTCACATACCAGAACGAACTCACCAATTACAAAGCCGAACAGCCAGTTATGCGCGCAGTTCCGGTGGGTGAAGGTATTATCGATTATAAAAACTGGTTTGCGGCGCTGAAGGAAATCGGCTACCAGGGCTGGGTGGTTTACGAAATGTGCGAAGTGCTCGATGGTGGTGGTTCCATTGAAAACCTGGACCGGACAGCCAGGATATTTTTGGAATACATGGAGCAGTTCAATTAGCAGCCTGAGGAAAGTTGACGCAGAAATTTATTAAATTGCAGTAATTTTGAGAATATTGATAACGCAATTATTAAAATGAACAACGATAAATTCTTAAATAGAATTTTGAATAGCATAAAAAAATACGACAACAGAGCCGAGATAATATTATTTGGTTCAAGAGCCCGTGGTGATTCTAAAAATGATTCCGACTGGGACTTGCTTATCCTGTTGAGCAAAAAAGCGGATGAACAACTTAAAGAAAAAATCAGGGACGAATTATTTGAAATTGAATTGGAAACAGATGAGGTGATTAGTTCTATAATTCAATCGAGAAAGGATTGGACCAACCAACAAGTTACACCTTTATATCAAAACATTAAACAAGAAGGAATTAAAGTTTAATGCAAACAAAAAATGATTTAATCAAATACAGGCTCGCCCGTTCAAATGAAAGTTTGGAGGAAGCAAAACTACTTGCTAAATCAAACCATTGGAATACTGTAGCAAACCGACTTTATTACGCTGCCTATTATTCAATTATTGCCTTATTTGTTGAAAAAGAAATAAAGGCTTCAACCCACACTGGTGTGAAAGCTGCTTTTCACAAAGAATTTATTAAAACAGGATTAATTGAAATTCATTTTGGAAAACTTTACAACAATCTGTTTAACAAACGGCAGGAAGGAGATTATCAGGATTTCCAATATTTTGAAGAGGAAACAATCCGTCCCTTAATTGGAAAGGTTGAACAGTTTATATCTGTTACAAATAAACTAATCGAATGAAAAAAAGAATTATTGCCAGCATTATTTTTTTGCTCTCAACCATTTTTGTTTTGGCCCAAAACTACCCAAAACTGAATGAGGCTTTCCGGCTGAAACAACTGGAACCGCCCATCGGAAAAGTGCGCATGGTGCTCGACACCGATACTTACAACGAGGTGGACGACCAGTTTGCGCTGGCTTATGCTTTTTTATCAAAAGAAAAAATTGAACTGGAAGCCGTGTATTCAGCGCCGTTTCACAACAGCCGGTCGAACGGTCAGGCTGACGGAATGGA
>CAZCPH010000190.1:0-6262 GCA_964500105.1 uncultured Mariniphaga sp.
CGAAGAAATTCTGGAAATTAAAACCGGCGCCCAGGTAATGTTTCTGAAAAATGATGCTTCCATTGAAAAAAGATATTACAACGGCAAAATCGGTAAAGTGGTAAACATTATTGACAAGCAGATTGAAGTGCTTTGTAAGGACGACACCGAACCCATAACCGTTGAGCCCGATGTCTGGGAAAATACCCGCTACAAATTAAATGAAGGAAACGGGGAAATCGAAGAAGAAGTGGTTGGGAAATTCATCCAGTACCCTTTGAAGCTGGCCTGGGCCATCACCATTCACAAAAGTCAGGGGCTCACGTTTGAAAAGGCCATCATTGATGCACGGCAGTCGTTTGCCCACGGGCAGGTTTATGTGGCGCTGAGCCGGTGCAAAAGCCTGAACGGTCTGGTACTGAGCACTCCTCTCGGTTCGCAAAGTGTGATTAACGATGAAACTGTGATTGGATTTACCACGAATGTGGAACAAAACCAACCCGACGAAAAAGTGCTGGAAAAACACCGGAAAACTTACGAACTTCAACTGCTGAGCGAATTGTTCGATTTTAAACCGGTTGTTCGAACCATCTTCTGGCTTTTAAAAGTTTGGAATGAAAATGAGTCCTCACTTATGGGCAACCTGAATACAGAGCTTCAAAACATACTTAAACCGGTTCAGGCAGAAATGATTGATGTGGCTGAAAAATTTACTCCGCAAATGGAAAAACTGTCTGCACAATACGGTCATGCTGAAGAAAATTCACCTTTGCAGGAACGGCTGAAAAAAGCGGCAGACTACTTTTTGGCCAAACTGAAAGAACATCTGGAATCGCCGCTGGAAGATGCAGGTTTCGAATCGGACAACCGGGCCATTCGTAAACGTATTGCCGACATTCTTGGGCAAATGGAAACCGAACTTGCCGCAAAACGTGCCGGACTGGAATCCATTGCCGGTGGATTTTCCATACAACGTTACCTCGAAGCACGAGCTTTGGCATCCATCGAAAAACCTGCCGCCAAAGCCCGAAATCAAGCTTCATCGCTGAATGTGACCTATCCTGAATTTTATCGGAAACTACTGGAGTGGCGCATGAATAAATCAATGGAAACCGGCATGGACGAATCAAAAATTGTCCGGCAAAAAGTAATGCTGGAAATTGAGCAAAAACTTCCTGCAACAGCTGTCGAACTGAAAGCGGTGAGAGGAATGGGCGGAAAAAAAATGGAGCAGTTCGGTCAGGATATTCTGGCGCTTGTTCTGGAATTCCGAAGGGAAAAAGGAATGGACATTCCGCTGAATGCCAAACAAGAAGTAGAACTGGCCGGCCTCGACACCAAAGAAGTGAGCCTGGCACTTTTTAAACAGGGACTAAAACCGCCGGAAATTGCAATAAAACGCAATCTGGCTGTTTCAACCATTGAAGGACATCTGGCACATTTTGTGAACCGCGGAAAACTGGATATTTTCGAACTCATCGACCGCAAAAAATATGATACCATTGTCCAACTCCTGCGCGAAAAAACCGAAACGGAAACCACCAGCGACATTAAAAACAAGCTTGGTGATGGTTTTTCATACGGCGAAATCAGATTGGTAATGGCCGATTTGTACAAATAACACAGGTATTTTTCACTTTCCACCCACAAAAAAACCAGGTATTTTCGGTACTACACCCACAAAAATATCGGATATTTTATGTAGTCCACCAATAAAATTATCCGATAATTTTCTGAGAAAATTTTAATTATTCCTGCAAATTTCCTTTTAAACTTTGAAAATACTCCAAAACCCGGCTTCTTTTGGGATAATAGAAAAAGTTAAGATTAATCCGCTTTTGTTCATTATCTGCCAACGAAAGAACAACCTCTTTTTTATCAATACTAACATACTGAATATCATAAACTCTAATCCATTCAGACTGTTTGTCTTTGGGCAGCAGATAACGGATACTGTCTTCATCCCACGAAATAAAATACCGTTTGCTTTTCAGGGCATTCCATGTGATAAAAACAGTTATTATTCCCTGAAAAATAAGAAAACCTACCTGCCAGAAATTATCGGCATATATAACAAATTCCCTTTTCAATACGTACCAGATCAGCGCTGAAAATCCCAGAAGTACGAGAACAACTCCCAACCACATCAACACTTTAATGCCTTTTGTATTTCGGTCGTAAATCTGGATGTACTCTGGCTTCATAAAAATGAATTAAACATTAGCGGCTTTAAAAATCGGATTTTGGCGCAATCTGAACAAAAAATGTCCCGATTATTTTTTTTTAATAGCAAACTGCTTAATTCTTAAAACTCAAAAATCCCTTTTGTGCGTTTTTATTCATGAAGTTGGAAAAAAGTTCGGGTTTGAGCCTGCCTTTCACATAAACTATGGCATTGTCGTCGCCACCAACCAGAATGAGTAAATCTTTTATGGATTCATTATCAGCAATACCAAAAACAGTTACCTGATCACTGCCGTCTCTTACAGCCATAAGTTCCTCAAGCTCATCGTTTTCATTTATTGTATTGTAAAACTCTTTATGCAAATTGGTACGGGCATTCAAATCCTGGTTTTCAACAGAAAGTACTTTCACTTTGTCGATGCTTCTGAGCAGTTCACGTTCATCCTTGTTTAAATCTCCCCACCGCGCGGCCAGCCTGATCGCCCACCCGGGAATAGTAACGGTGTTTACGCCGCTTTTGTGACTATACTTTTTGAAGACTTCCGAGACCCCGCTTTTGTTTTCGCAGGCTGTAAAAAGAAAAAGAATGAGTACCGAAAATAAAGCTGTTTTTTTCATGACATTTTTAAGTTTGTTTCATTTATGACGGGCAGAACATCATTTCGTTACCTAAAACTGCAAAAAAGCTGTTCAAAAAACCACTTTATTCGATGAATCTCATGAAAAGCAGGACGAACAATAATTTACGCCACCAGGTACTATGTCTTCTTATGGTTCTTTAATACCCAAGATTCTCCCCTTTTTCTGTTGCCGGAACACCTTTCTCCATCCATTCGGGCATAGGTTCGCCTTTCAGGTAATGGTTGAAAAACTGAAACATGCGTTTGCTCAAATCAACACGGTTGGCCCAGCTAGTGGCATTCAGGTTATGAGGCTCACCATTGTAGGTAAGCATCCACACCGGTTTGTCGAGACGTCGAAGCGCCACAAAATATTCTATCCCCTGGTACCACGGAACAGCGCCGTCATCGTCGTTGTGCATCATTAAAAGCGGTGTATTTACTTTGGGTGCATAAAAAAGTGGCGAATTTTCGATGTAATGCAGCGGTTTTTCCCAAAGGGTGCCACCAATGCGGCTTTGTGTTTGTTCGTACTGAAACATTCTGCTCATCCCGGTTTGCCAGCGAATTCCGCCGTACGCACTGGTCATGTTACTCACCGGAGCACCCGCCATGGCAGCGGCATACAAATCGGTTTGTGTTATCAGATAAGCAATCTGGTAACCGCCCCAACTTTGCCCCTGCAAGGCCATTCGTTTTTTATCGATGTATGGAAATGTATTCGTCAGGTATTGCGTTCCGCTTACAATGGCATTGTACGCACTTTGCCCGGGATAACCTTCTTTATACGTTATGTCGGGAACAAAAACAATGTAGCCGTTGCTGGTGTAAAACGGCCGGTTTATGGTGGAACGGCTCGGCGCCGGATGCTGATGACGGTAGAGTCCTTCCGAACTTCTTTCATAAAAATAAATTACCATCGGATATTTTTTGCCAGGATCAAGGTTTTCGGGAAAGTAAAGCATGCCATTCAGTTTTTCGCCTGAAAAAGAAGTCCATTCCACCATTTGTACTTTCGGCCAGATGAAGTTCTCCTGCTGTGGATTGGCATTTGAAATTTTTTCACTTTTCATAAAATTCATATCACTACACCACAAATCAGGGAATTCACTCACACTTTCCTTTGTCCAGATCAGTTTTTCTGCATTTTTTGCCTTTTTAACTCCGCCAAAATGGTTCTTTTCCATGGCCAGCAATTCAGGATCGGCAACTATGCCAAATCTGGTTCGGTAAAAACCGCCAGACATGGTTTGTTCATCAAATGCACTGAGCAATACTTGTTCATCGGAAGGAATGTGCTCCAATTCAGGATCGAGGTTAATATAGCGAAGCCGTGTTTGATTCCGGCGTCCATATGCTTTGGTAATGTTTACCGGAACGCGTTCGCCTGACTGATCGAGTTTCCAGACATCAAAACGGTCGTAAATGTAAACAAACCGGTCATCTTCGCTCCAGCCGGCTATACCATACGGACGCGGGTCCATCGGCGTGTCATTCAGTTCGTCATAAAAATTTACCGGCAACATTTTCGTCAGCGATACTGCTTCGAGCCGGTTGATATCTGTTGATCGTGCGTAAAAACTGCTGTCAGCCGGTTCGTACCAAACCACATATTTCCCTTGTGGAGAGATGCGCACATACGATTTGCAGTCTGCAATTTCGCGTTTTATGCCCGATTTTGTATCTACAATATAGTAATCACGTTTTCGGTCTCCGGTCCAGCCCGATTCACGCAGGTAGGGCAATTCGTTGTAGCCGAAAGCCAAATCGCTGTTTCCTTTCTGAAGTGTGTAAATATCTCTCACCTCCGGATCGGCCAGTTGTATAAAACGCTTTAAACCAATATGATAAACAGCCAGGTAAGTTCGCTTTTTTTCCCGGTCGGCTTCCACTTTTTGTTGCGGCTGAAGCTTCAAATCCTGCCAGTGCCAGATGTCAAGTTTCGGTTTTTCATCATCGGGAATCGTGTCTTTTGGCGCCTGCTCAGGACTCTCTGCCGTACCGAAAAAGAGTTTTGTTCCGTCTTCCGAAAAATAGATATTCCCGTTTTCACCGGGCGTCCATCCAACGGGTATTCCGCTCGTGTAACCATTTACAACTTCCTCCGGAACCTTATCCGCTGCACCCAGGTAAAGCGAATATACTTTTTCTTTGATGGTATCCTGCGAAAACAAAAATGCAAACTGATTTCCTGCTTCGTCGGAGGACAGTTTTTTCATCCAGCCTTCGTCCGAAAAAACTTCGGATGATGTCCCCGTTGAGGTATCGAATAAATGGAGTGACGAAACAGTTCTGGTTGAATCTTTTACTTCCCGGCTAAAAAAAACAGATTCTCCTTTTTTGGCATACGTCCAGTCGGAAACATTCCTGAACATCAATGTATCACCAGTATCTACCTGAAACAAAATCAGATCGTCACCTTCCTGTTTTTCCTTTTTCTTTTTTGAATTGCTCTCGGTTGTATCTTTTGGAGCAGGCTCCGGTTCAACTGCAAATGCTATCCAGCGAGCATTTTCTTCCGGAATTTTAAAGGATTTCAGCTTGGGAAACTTCTTTAAATCGTTATTACCAAAAACCCAAATTCCGAGGCTGTCTTTGGGCATATCTTCCTTTTTCACCTTGTCAAGCTTTGCTTTCCTTATACTGTCTTCGGGCTGTTTTATGGAAAACACGATAAAATCATTTTCAGGTCCAAAGGCGGAACTGCTTCCACGCGGAATGGTATCAAAATCTGATTTTCCGCTTTTCACAATCAGCATCCCGTCGCCCTTTTGCGGATTTTGTTCAAAGGCAATCCGGCTTCCGTCGTTCGAAACAATTGGATTATTCAGGGTGTTCCAACTTCCAAAATCATCAATCGACAACGATTTTTTGTTTTGTTCCTGCGCCAAAACTCCCAAAGTCAGAAAACATAAAAACAGCAGTGCAATTCCTCTCATTATAAATCTTATTATAAAATTTTGTGGTTTTCAAAGATAACAGAAATCAGTTTTCAGACAATTGAAAAATATAACCTCCGAATGAGTTTAACTGTTCTGAATTTTACAAACCTCAATAATCCTTTCAAACTCCTCCGGAACCGGCGAAACAAATTCTTTACGGCCTTTTGTTTCAGGATGGGTAAATTCCAGCGATGAAGCATGCAGCAACAGCCGGTTAATTCCTGTTTTTTCGGTAATAATTTTATTCAATGTAAAATCGCCGTGATGGGAGTCGCCAACAATGTCGAACCGGTTTTTGGCAAAATGCTGACGGATTTGGTGCCAGCGGCCTGTTTCGGGAGTTATTTCCACCAGGCTCAGTACAATATTGTTTTTCTCCTTGTACGAAATTTCCGTTTCAACCGAACGAAGCGTTTTATAATGTGTAACAGCCGGTTTTTTAAATTTCGATTTCTTTTTAACCAAAACCTTTTCGTTGAAAGTTCCTTCGCCCGGATTTCCCTGCACTACCGCTATGTATTTTTTAACCACTTCTTT
>CAZCPH010000191.1:0-6239 GCA_964500105.1 uncultured Mariniphaga sp.
TAACTTCTGCGAAGGGTAATGACAAAAAAGACAGGCAAAAAACCTGTCTTTTTTTGTTTCTGCAGATTACAGCATTTTAAACCATTCCTGAAAATATTTGCCAACCAGCGGAGTCTCTTTCTGTTCTCCCTGTATGGCACCAATCAGACTTAAAATCCAAAATACAAAAACAACAATTGATATCACCCAGCCAATTACGGGAATAAAAGACAAAACCAGACCTGACAGATACAGTCCCAGTAACTGCCGGATATAATAACTGGCAAATTCATCTTTTTCGTTGCTGTTCAGAACCAATGCTATAATCCATCCAATAATTGTAATGTGCGCTACAATAGCTTTTGTTTTACCATCCATAATTTAAAGGTTTAAACTTTTGCTTAAAAATAAAAAATTATAACCGTATAACAGCACGATTTTCTAAGAATTTATACAATCCGGTACAGGTTCAGAAAAACACACAAAATTCATTTCACTCCTCACCGGCAATTTGAAGAAAAAAATATTTACAGGGAAATTAAATATCGTAATTGAAATTTCGCAGATGATGCCCCATCCGGTCGCGTTTTGTTCTCAAATATTTCTGATTGAATTTATTTGGCTCAATTTCAATGGGAACAATGTCCACAACCTCAAGCCCAAATCCTTCCAATCCAACACGTTTAACAGGATTATTGGTCATCAGTTTCATTTTGGTAACACCAAGGTTTCTGAGAATTTGGGCACCAACTCCGTAATCACGTTCATCGGCTTTAAACCCCAGGTGAAGGTTTGCGTCGATAGTATCAAGCCCCTGGTCCTGAAGTTTGTAAGCAGCAATTTTGTTGAGCAATCCTATTCCGCGCCCTTCCTGCATCATATAAACAACAACTCCCTTACCTGCCCTTTCAATCAACTGCATCGATTTGTGCAACTGGTCACCACATTCACAGCGCATCGAACCAAACACATCGCCGGTCATGCACGAAGAATGCACCCTTACCAGCACCGGTTCGTTCGCTTCCCATTTTCCCTTAATCAGGGCAACATGTTCGGCTCCGTTCGATTTTTGCCTGAAAGGAATGATGTTAAAATCGCCAAACTGAGTGGGCAAATTCACCTCTTCTCCCCTTTCAATCAAACTTTCGCTTTGAAAAAGAAAAGAAATTAAATCTTTTATCGTAACGATTTTCAGATCGAATTTTTCTGCGAGTTTCACCAGTTGGGGCAATCTGGCCATTGTTCCGTCGTCGTTCATTATTTCCACCAGCACACCCGACGGATAGAGGCCTGCCAGGCGCGCCAAATCCACCGCTGCTTCCGTATGTCCGCTGCGGCGAAGCACGCCTCTGTCTTTGGCAATTAAAGGAAAAATGTGTCCGGGACGTGCCAAATCACCAGGTTTGGTATCATTATCGACAAGCATTTTAATGGTAATGGCCCTGTCAACCGCCGAAATTCCTGTTGTTACATCCGGATGAATTCCATCAACCGAAACCGTAAACTGTGTTTCATGAAAAGAGGTATTCTGACCAACCATAAGGTCCAGATTGAGCTCCTCGCACCGATTTTCTGTTAAAGCCACACAAATTAACCCTCTGCCGTGAATGGTCATAAAGTTGATAATTTCGGGCGTGACGAGTTCTGAAGCAACTATAAAATCTCCCTCATTTTCGCGATCTTCATCATCAACAACAATTACCAGTTCTCCGCGCTTTATTGCGGCAATCGCTTCAGGAATTGTGTTTAGTTTGAAATCTGTCATTTCCCTCTTCTTTTAAATCAGGTGCAAAAATAGAACAAAATATCGACAATAAAATTGATTCTTTCCCATGTAGATGGTTTGTTCATTGAACTTCAGAATTTCTTCAAACTTGAAAACTTAAAAAAGTCTTCAATTTACATAACGTTTAGATTGCCCTTTTTGATTTCTCCCAGCTTGCCGGCTGTTTTCCTCTAAAATACCTGAAAATACCCCGGATTGCCGCATAGTTTATTGCCACAAAATAGTAGGGAACAAACAAGAGCTTAAACCGCAGCTTTCTGTTTTCCAGATACCAGCCTACCAATGCAAGCAGATAGCACAAAAGCTGAAAGAGAAAGAAAAGCGAATAAAAACCGGTAATAAATACTGAGCCTCTGTTGATAAGAATAATTCCATTAACTGCAAAAAGCAAAAAGAGAGAAGCCGGCGCCAGAGTCCATCGCAGAACTTTGTGGGAAAAATACTGCCAGCTTAACACACCAAACCGAAATGGGTTGAGCAGACTTTTTAACCGAAACAAGGTTTGCACTCCACCGGCTGCTATGCGTATTTTTCGCTTCAACTCCTCTTTTACGTTCAGCGAAGCTGTTTCTTCAGCGTAGGCGTTTGGCGTATAGGCAATTTTATAGCCTTTCTGCGCAATGCGTAATGAAATGATAAAATCGTCAAGTACGGTATCGGTTTCCACCTCTTCGAAAAGTTCGCGACGAATGGCAAACAACTCCCCCACTGCTCCCACAGCCGAATTGAGCTCTGCGTCCATTTTTTTCACCCACGATTCAAACCTCCAGTAAAGTCCTTCTCCGGCAGCAGCGGCAACATCTGCCTCTTTTTCCACTATACGTTTTTCGCCGGCAACACAACCCACTTCAGGATTGCTGAAACAAGCGACTATTTCTCGAATGGCATTGCTGTTCAACCGTGTGTTCGTGTCTGAAAAAATTACCACAGGTGCTTTAACAAACTGCATACCCCGGTTCATTGCATGCATTTTTCCACGCCGTGCGGGTTCGTGGTAAACTTCAAGTTGTTTGTATTCCCGCAGCAAATCGGGCGTTCCGTCATCCGACCCGTCTGTTATCCAGACATATTGAATTTTTTCTTTCGGATAATCGAGCTGAAAAGAATTTAAAACTTTTTGCTGCACAAAGTCTTTTTCGTTGTATGCCGTCACAAAAAGACAAACTTCAGGCTCGTAATCCTGAATCTTTTTCTTTGTTCCTGAATAAAAATGCTTTTTCAGAATGGTAAGTACATACAAAACAAGCGGATAACCGATATATGTATAAACCAGAACAAAAAAGAAAACCCAGAAAAAAAGGTTCCAAATCATTCAATATGCATTTTATAAAAATCGGTGAGCGCACCGGCGAGGGCTAAGTTATCAAATTTTTCCTGGATATATTCAATGGCACTGCGACTTATGTTTTGAAACAGTTCGTCGTCGGTAATCAGCCGCTCTACATCAGCAACAAATTCCTTTTCGTTGTCTGCAATCAGAATATTTTTTCCCGACTGTGTTGAAATCCCTTCGGTACCGATTGGTGTAGAAACAATTGGCTTACCAAGAGCCATGCCTTCTATAATTTTTATACGCATTCCACTGCCCGAAAACAACGGAACCACCATAATGGATTTCGAATTCATAAATTGATAAGCATCAGCCACTTCACCTTCAAAAACAATGTTTGGCGCATGAAACCGACGCACAAGCCAGTCTGGTGCGTTGCGCCCTGCAATGTAAAACTTCAGGTCGGGAAATTGCTCATGAATTTTTGGCCAGCATCTTTCAATAAACCAAATAAGACCTTCCTGATTTGGTGCCCAATCGAGTGAACCAATATGAAACAACGACGGATGTTCCAGATTTTTTGAATGGGGTATAAGCACTGTCGATTCAATTCCTGTGGGAGAAACATGCATGGGTTTTTTATTGCCCAGCTTATCAAGCATTATACCGTCGCGTTCGGTAATCGGAACCAATAAATCGTAACTATTGATAAAACTTTTTTCAAAAATTTTAATGCGCTTCGAAAGTATTTTAAGGTACAGGCGTTTTAAACCCGATGACATTGCAGCGGTACGCTCCCATATTTCGTGTTCGATGTTGTGTGCCCGGTAAACAATTTTTGCATCAGAATACTTGCGGATGAGCGGTATGTATGGACAAACATAAAGCCCTTCGAGCTGAATAATATCGAACTCTTTTTTCTTCAATAACTTTTTCAGCTTTTTTTCAAAGGGTTGCGAAATAAAACGTACCGCATTATAGGGTTTACCCGAGAACAAAAGATTATATGTTGCAGCAACAGGAGAAATCCGGGCAGGTACATCAACCAGTTTAAAATCGGCCCAATCTTTCACCGATTCCGGAATTTCAGAAATGTCGGTATGGTGTTTCAGCGTATTCATTGCCAGAACAGTTACCTTGTGGCCAAGCAGTGCAAAACCGCGGGTGAGATTTAAACAGGCAATTGCACCGCCATCATTTGCCGGATAAGGCACTTTATTTGTAATCTGCAATATCTTCATTTCTGTTTTTTAAATTTATTGCTCAGCCTTTCCAGCCCCAGTTTTGCGAACAATTTACTGTACGTTTCGGCGCTCATTAATGCTGCATCGGTAGCAGCTTTATATGACAGCCAAATTCCCACAGGCAAAAATATAAAAGACGAAAACCACATTCCGGCAAACATATCCCATATATCTTCGCGGGCCGATTTTTCACCGGTCATGGAAACTATATAGTAGGCAATAAACAACAAAATGGAAACAACAACCGGCATTCCCAGTCCGCCTTTCCGAATAATTGCCCCTAAAGGCGCTCCAATAAAAAAGAATATGAGAACGGCCAGCGAAAGGGTGTATTTCCGGTGCCGTTCCATGGTGTATTTGTTTAGATTTTTTTTACGGTTATACAGTTCGTCATCATACATATTAAGCGTTTGCACGTTATTACGCGCATCGGCAAGTGCAGACTGCGTTATTTCTGCTTTAATCCATTTGTCCTGTTTTTCAAAATACTCATCAAAATTAAATACAGAATCGGCCGCAATGTCAATTTCGCGTTTAAGTGAATCGTGCGAAGCAGTCAGGTTATGAATTTTTCGGGTAACAGGAGAATTCAGCCTGATTTGCAACATAAAATTCCTGAGCCTGTCATTGTAATCAGTTCCTAAAGAATCTTCCATAAACCTCAACTGTTCTATGTTGAGCATGCGGTAGGTATTCCTGAAAATATTCTCGTCGCGTCGGTTAAAATCGAATCCGCGGACTTTTACCCGTATGGTTTGTTCCTCAAAATTATCGCGTCTGAAGGGATAAGTTTCCTGTCCGCGCCGTTGCGGCTGGCCGGTATCTTCGGAGTAATTTACCCCGTTGTACAGATCCAGAACCATAAACTTTTTGTCTTCGGTAATGCGCAAAAACCCTGAGTCTGCAACTGTTACACTCTCGTTGGTGCGATTGCGTGTGTGGTCGTAAATTAACAAATCGTACAGCACATTGGTTTTTTTATTTTTACTTCCTATACGAATGCTGTAACCATCAATTTCGCTGGTAAAAACACCTTCCTGCAAAACCAGTTCGGGCCGTTGTTGTTTAACACTCCACAAAAGCGTTGTAAACCTCAGATTGGTATGAGGCAAAATATAATTGGCAAAATAAAATGCGGTTAAAGTAACTATAACGGCAATAAACATTAGTGGTTTCATAATCCGGTACAAAGAAATACCAGAAGATTTCATGGCAACCAACTCGTAATTCTCGCCAAACGAACCGAAGGTCATAATGGAAGCCAGCAACATAGCCAGCGGAAAAGCATAGGGTAAAAGGCCAAAAGATGCATAAAACAACATTTCGCCCAAAACTTTAATATCGAGGCCTTTTCCAACAAGGTCGTCAACATATTTCCACAGAAATTGCATCAACAACACAAATACCACGATAAAAAAGGTCATAAAGAACGGACCTAAAAACGATTTGATAATGTACCAGTGCAACTTCTTCATCAAAAGTTCTCAATTATTTGAAACTGATGCAAAACTAAGTTATTTTAAAAAGAACAATGCAAAATAAAAGTTAAGAAGTCTCAAAAGAGTTTTCGAATTATTGATTTGTAAAGATTGGGAAAGCAAAACGGGATTAAATCGTCTCAGGAGCCGAGAACATGTTTTAAATCTGCAATTTGGGTATTCCAGAGTTCACGGGTTTCTTCCTCTTCGTCTTCTTCCGAAAAATCAACAATAATTAAAGCTACATCGCCGGTAAGTTCGTCCTGCGATATTCTGAATTCAAAATACAGGTTTTCGTCGTCAACCCATGTAAAACGCACCAAACGATTTTCTTTACGCAGTGTCATTTCGGCAGTTTGCTCCGAACCTTCCCAAACAAATGTATAACGTTTTCCCTGAACGCGCACATCGTCGGCAAACCATTCGGCCAAACCCGATGCTGTACTTAACCGATTATACAAAACCTTTGGAGAACAGTTAAT
>CAZCPH010000192.1:0-6228 GCA_964500105.1 uncultured Mariniphaga sp.
TTTTTCCCGCTGGTTACGGTACATTGCGGTGCATTGTCGGAAGATTTGCTGGAGAGCGAGCTGTTTGGCCACGAAAAAGGTGCTTTTACCGGAGCCATGTTCAACCGCAAAGGCCGTTTCGAAATAGCCGACGGCGGCACCATTTTTCTGGATGAGATTGCCACCATTTCGGGGAAAATGCAGATTGAATTGCTGCGCGTACTTGAATCGAAAAAATTTGTTCGTGTAGGCGGAAACAAGGAAATTCAATCCGATTTCAGGGTAATTTGCGCCACAAACCGCGACCTTAAAAAGATGGTTGACGAAGGTTTGTTCCGTGAAGACCTCTACTACCGGCTAAATGTGGTGAATATTTCCATTCCTCCGTTACGTGAGCGGACAGGAGACATACCCATGCTGGTGGATTATTTCATAAAAAAATACTGTAACTCCATGAGCCGCGACCTGATTTCCATTGAACCAGCCGCTTTAAAACGACTGGAACAGTACGATTTTCCGGGGAATGTACGCGAGCTGGAAAACATGATTGAGCGGGCTATTGTTATTGGCAACGGAAAGGAAATCAGACTGAAAGATTTGCCCATTGCTGCAGCAACACCCGGAAATTCAGCAGAAAGCCTGCAGGAGCTGGAAAAAAACCATATTCTGCAAACACTTGCCAAACTCGACTGGAACATCAGCCGATCGGCTAAAATGCTTAAAGTTGATCGGGTTACACTGTACAACAAAATAAAAAAGTACAACCTGAAAAAGGGAAAAGACAAGTAAAGTTTTTCTGTAACCGTTTTGTTTTCAGGTTGAAGGTGAACCAAAATTGTAGTGGCAACTGAAAAACAACTGAATTGGATAAACAACGAATTTTATTGATTTCATTCGGGCAGTTCGACAAAAATCTACTGCTGAAAATTGCCGGAGCAGTGCATTCAGTGTTTGGGGTGCCGGTTGATGTCGAGTCCGGTTTTACCGATTTATCCAGGTTTTACGATCCGGCACGGCGGCAATACGATGGCAACCGGCTTATTCAGTTTATACATACACAATATGGAAACGACAACAGAAAAACAATCGGGCTTTTTCGTGTTGATTTGTTCATTCCTATTTTAACCTATATTATTGGCCAGGCAATTTATAAAGGGAATGCAGGTGTTGTTTCGCTTTTTCGTCTGAAAAATGAGCTGTACGGTCTGAAAAAAGATGAGACTTTGCTGGTTGACCGGTTTGTAAAAGAAATCATTCATGAACTTGGACACACTTATGGCCTGACCCACTGCATTTCGCCAGCCTGTGTGATGAGATCCAGCACTTATATTGAAGATATTGATCAGAAAGAAGGCCGTTTTTGCACAAAATGCCGCGAAAAACTGGCCGAATAATCCTGTTTGAAATTCTGTTTTCTGGACTGCTGTCCCATTTCGGGATTTATGCTGAAGTTGATTCGTAATTTAATTTCTTGGTTGTTAGTAGTTTATGTGTTTTGGATTGTGTTTTGAACGACAAGCCAATTACAGAAGGATTAAATATAAACAACTATGGAAACAGTTTTGATTATTGTACTGGTCATGTCTATTTTTGGTTTTGCAATTGCTTTGTTTTTGATGTTTGAACTTTTGGGATTGAGAAGAACACACATGCTAAATAAAACACGTGCGGAAACAGCTGAGAAATCTTTTGTAAATAAGTAATTCGGTTAATTGTGTGAAATTGAAAGTTTCACGATCAATTCAGGGCTAAAAAAAAAGGGTTGGCAAAACACCGACCCTTTTTCAGATTAAAAACGTTTATTATCGCTGCTGCGGAGCGTCTGTCATGTCTTTTATAATGCCGTTTTTATCCACTTTAATATGAACATCTTTGGCAATTTCAAGAATGATGGAAGTTTCTTTTACTTCCACAATTTTTCCGTAAATACCTCCGGTTGTTACCACTTTATCTCCTTTGGCCAGGCTTTCACGAAATTTACGAACCTCTTTTTGGCGTTTCATTTGCGGACGAATCATGAAAAAATAGAAAACGACCACAATTAACAGCAACGGAAGGAAGCTCATCAGCGGATTGGCTTCAGCGCCTTCGGGCTGCATCATCAGTAAATTGTTTATCATTGTATTAACTTTTAAAAATTCTTTTCTGTTGTTTATTTTATGCGGGCAAAAATAACCATTTGTTTTGGTTTTTGGGTTTAACTGCCGGCTTTTTATTCATCTTCACCTATTAAGCCGCGACCCGCTTTATTAATTTTTCCCGATTGTTTTAAGTCCTTTAATGTTTTATCGAGAATTCCGTTGATGAAATTCCGGCTTTTTTCGGTACTGTAATATTTCGATAGTTCGATGTATTCGTTCAATGAAACTTTGGTGGGAATAGACGGGAAATAGATAAATTCTGTTGCAGCAAGCTGCATAATCAGAATATCCATAAACGCGATGCGATCCAAATCCCAGTTGCGCGAATGTTCTTTAATCAGTTCACGCAATTCATCATGATTTATAATGGCTTTGCGCAATAAATCTTTGGTAAAATTCCTGTCATCTTCATCTTTGAACATGGGCAGGAGTCTTTGGTCTGAACCCGAATGCGGATTGAATTTCTTCAGGGTTTTGGAAATCATCGAAACGGTAAATTCCATGTCGTCGTTCCAGTAAATACTCAATTCTTCCAGCACTTCATAAAGGTCTTCAGCAACCAGAATAATGTTGGTTAATAATTTGTCCACAAATTTCCGGTCATCGAGGTAAGAACGGTTTTTGTCGGCCATATACGCTTTGTAAAAGTCCGATTCAACCAGAAAAAGGTACAGGTCTTTTATAAGTTCGGGATGGTTTACCCACGACAGTTTTTGTTGTTCGATATATGTGTGAAGTGAACGGTTTTCGCGGAGCTGCTGAATAAGCTGGTTGCTTATGAATTTTGTGTTGGGATGAAGGTCTTCGTGTGTTGGCTGGTGCTTGTTTCGTCTGATTTCAATCCGTTGTTCGGCATAATCAGCAATTTCTATAATCAAGGCAAGCAAATAGTGGTATAAATCGTAAGTCTTTTTAATGCCAAAGAATAACTCTTTTTCCGCGTTGTTAAGCGATTTTTCTTCGTTTGAATAATAGGCGTACAACACTTGCAGCACCTTTGTACGGATAATCCTTCTGCTAATCATGCTCTAATGAACTTCTTTATTTTGGTCGCAAAAATAGTACTTTTTAATAAACCCCGAATATTTCATGCTATTTTGCGAAAAAGTGGGAGTGAACGTTAACTTTGGTTTATGCTGAGGCACTCAAACACTTCGGAAAGCGAGTTTTTATTTTCCGATAAAACATAGAGCGTATCGTTTTCTTCAATTATGGTCGATCCGCCTGGCGTAATGTATTTTCCATTGCGTAAGATAAAAGAAATGAGGGTTGTAGGAGGCAGGCCCAGTTGTACGATTTGTTTGCCGGCAACGGGGCTGTTTTTTGGTATTTTGATTTCGGTTAGCAGAGATTTTATGCTGTCGGACAGCTCCAAATCTGTTTTCGTTCGTTTCTTTAGCTCCTCTGGCAGAGTGAGTTTCAGCCATTCAGCAATTTTTGGAAGCGTGGTGCCCTGAATTAAAACTGATGTAATGGAAACAAAAAACACAATGTCGAAAATCATATTTGCCTTTTCGGCACCGGCAAGCAACGGATAGGTGGCAAAAACAATGGGAACGGCGCCTCTCAGGCCAATCCACGAAAAAAACGCTTTGCTGCGGAAATCTGTTTTAAACGGGGCGAGACTTATAAACACACTTAACGGGCGGGCAACTATAATTAAAAAAAGTGAAACCATCAGCCCAATTCCGATTACCGGAATAATCTGACTTGGGAAAACCAGCAACCCAAGCGTTAAGAAAAGTACAATTTGCATGAGCCAGGCAAAGCTGTCAAACGATTTTAATATTTTCTTTTTGTGAATCAGATCCTGATTTCCAAGATATACCGACGACAGATAAACCGCCAGAAAACCGTTTCCGCCAATAAAATCGGTAAATGAAAATGTGAAAAACATTATGGCAATAACCAAAACAATATACAAACCTTCGTAATCGAGCCTGATTTTGTTGATTGCCCAGGTGCTGATTCTTCCAAAAAGCAACCCGATTGCCAGTCCCAGAATCAGTTGTGTAAAAAACATCGGTAATATTCCCAGCAGCGACGAATCCTGGGTCACCACCAATCCGGTGAAAACAATGGTCAGAATATATGCCATCGGGTCGTTGCTGCCGCTTTCCAGCTCCAGTGTTGGCCTGAGGTTTCCTTTCAGGGCCAGGCTCTTCGAACGCAATATGGAAAAAACTGCTGCTGAGTCTGTTGACGAAACAATGGAACCCAAAAGAAGTCCTTCGTATATGGTGAAATCGGTTACAGCCCAAACAAAAACTCCAAGCGAAACTGCAGTGAGCATTACACCCAGCGTTGACAGTGTAATCCCTTGCCAAAGCACCGGCTTAATCATTTTCCAGTCGGTGTCTAGTCCGCCTGAGAACAAGATGAAGTTCAGTGCCACAATACCAATGAACTGAGCTGTTTTCGGATTGTCGAAATAAATACCACCAATCCCCTCCGAACCAGCCAGCATCCCAATGGAAATGAATAAAATGAGAACCGGAACTCCAAACTTAACCGAAGTTTTTCCTGCAAAAAGCGAAAGAAACAATAAAATTGATCCGATTAATAAAATGTTCTCTGTTGTTACTGTCATGCATGCTTTTTTTTCAAAACAACAAAAAAAGTATGATTGTTTAGCCTTTTTAGTGTTTAAATTAATTGGGTACCACTATTAATGGTATTGAACTGTTGTGCACTAAGTCGTTAATAAAAAATTTTCTGAATAATTGATCGGTAATTGTGCGCGAACCTTTTTGTACCACAAGCATGGTATTGGGATTTTCCGTGATAAAAGTTTTTATCTCTTCAAACGCAGAATCACCTTCAAAAATGTCGTAGGTACAGGGAATATTGTGTTGACATTCACGAGTCAGGTTTATTAAATAATCGTGTGATTTTGTTACATTTTCGCCGGGAGTAACAATGGATATAAAACGAACAAGCTCAATAAAATCATGAATTTCATACAAAAAGTTGTTGAATGCATTTCTGTTTAACGGAACCTTGTGCGTTACCGAAACTGTCAGTGTCTGAGGCAAATGGGCTTCATAGTCCGAAGGAACAGTAACCACAAGGCAATTCAGATTATCGATAACTTTCAGTGCAGTGCTGCCCATAAAATAACGTTTGAAAACACCACTTCCTTTTGTTCCGAGTATAACGATATCGTTGTAATTTTTCCCAAGGCTGTATTTCAGCGAATTAACCAGGCTCTTATCATAAATTTCATAGGCTACCGGATTGTTTTTACCAAAATATTTTGCAATAATTTTATTCAGTCCGGCAATGGCTTTTCCTTTTTCAAACTGAATGATTTTCAGCCTGCTCTCATTATCTGCAAGTGCGGGCACCGCATAAGTAACCTGGTGAACCAGTAGAATTTCTGCATCAATGATTTCACTCCACTGCCTGGTGAATTTTAAAATGGTTTCGGTTTGTGGCGAAAAATCGATAAGTGCAACCAGTCTTGTTTTCATGGCATACAATTTATAAAATGCTTTTTGTGAAATATACCAATAATTTGGAATAAAGTTTCTGATTTACATGTTGAAATTTTGATGTTTTTCGACTGCCCGTTTAGAAGTCTCCTGTGTGACTGGTATTGTCCGGATTGTAATTCTTAATTCTGATAATTTTCCGATTTTCAGGGGTTGAATTGTTTTTCGATATGGCATCGTCGTCAGCATCGTTCGTTGACTCTTCCTCCTCTTCTTCTTCCTCCCAGTCAAATTTATCGCGGCGAATGATGTATTTGCGGTAATATAAGGCCAGAATTACGCCTGAAACTGCACCCCAGAGATGGCCTTCCCACGAAACTTTCGGATCGATAGGAAAAACTCCCCATATTAAACCGCCGTACAGAAAAACCACAACCACCGAAAAAGTTAACAACCTCACATCGTTTCGGATAACACCACTCACAAAATGGAAAGCAGCCATGGCATAAACCACACCACTGGCACCAATATGCCATGCTTCACGTCCGGCAAACCAAACTGTAATCCCCGACAAAAAATAGAGCAGAAAAAAAATCTGGTACGAAATGCGCCGGTAGTAATAAATTAGCATGAACATGAGGATAAAAAAAGGAATGGAATTGGAAATCAGGTGG
>CAZCPH010000193.1:0-6206 GCA_964500105.1 uncultured Mariniphaga sp.
CGGGTATAAGACTCCTTCTTCCGCCATTTCCGGCGATGCGCCCATAAGTAGTAAAAATTCTTCGGCAAAAAGTACACCAGGTATTCCTATAAGCAGAGATATGAGCAATCCCACCAATATGGCCTGAAAAGCAACTTCGCCCGCTTCTTTTTTTCGTTTTTCACCAATGCGGCGCGCCACAAGTGCGGTGGTGGCCATGCTCAGTCCCGAACCAATGGCATATACAACAGTCATTACAGACTCGGTAATGCCAACAGTTGCCACAGCATTTGCACCCAGTTTTGAAACGAAATAGATATCGACCACGGCAAAAACCGATTCCATAATCATCTCGAGTACCATTGGAACCGCCAAAATGAAAATCGCATGTTTCAGACTGGTTTCCGTAAAATCGCGTTCACTGCCCGAAATGGCTTCTTTTGCATCTTTCCAAAGCTCTTTAAAGTCAATTTTTTGGGTACCTGTTGGGTTTTGTACGTCTGTTTTATTGCCGGACATTTTTATGTTTGCTGTTAGAAATTGATTGGTTTCAGATTGTTGTTGAAATTTATCAGGGAATTGTTTTAAACTGGCTGAAAATGAGTAAAATTTTCATGATGTTTATTCTGAATATAAGATACAAATATATGGATTTATTTTGCTGAACACTTTCGGTTGTTTTTAATACCAATAATTTCAGGTGAAGGCTGAACACTGTACGCTGTTGGATGTTACTATTTCTGAATTTTGAATTTGATTCTGTATGAAACGGATTTTTTTTCTGGTTGTATTATCTCAGTTGATTTTATCGTGCAGTTATACCGAAAGGTTTCCGGAACTGGTAACGCTACCGGTGAATCCAAACGGTGAAGAAATTGTTTTGGAAACCGGAAATTTAAGTGCACAGGAAAACCTGTCAGCCGACCGGGAGACAAAGCTTTCTGCAGAACTGACCGGTTTATTGGCCATGCAGCAAATGTACCTGCAGAAAGATGAACAATTTGATACTGAGAAAATTGTCACTTTTTGGAGGGAGTTCAAAAGCAGCACTGCACCAGACCGGCTAACTGAAACGGAAGCACTGCACTGGTTTCAGATTACCGGATTTTTATTGCAACTTACCGGTAAAGAAGAGTTTGCGGAAGAACTGGAGAAGATAGCCTGGATTAAGTTTTCTGATGATCCGGAGGTTTTTGATTCCCTGGTTTCACCCTATATTTTTACCAAAAAGGTTGACCATATTCATGTTAACCTGTTTTTACCCACCGAAATTTCTTATGAACATACGCTGGGCGGCGGAGTTAAAATTTCCCAGGAAACCAACCTTCCTGAAAGTGGCAGCATCCGGCTAAATTTCAGTATGGAAATTAAACGGTACATCGAAATATTTGTGCGAATTCCGGAGTGGGCAGAAAATGCTTCTGTTACCGTTAAAGGAGTAAAATATTTTGCACAGCCGGGTGAATATTGCATCATAGCAAAAAAATGGAAAGAAGGCGACGTGATTGAAATTGAATTTCCGTTGGAAAATCTGCCCGGCTACCTGAAAAGAGAAGTTTGAATCAGCATTTGGGAATGATATCCAGAATGGCCAGTCCGCCGGCAGAAGTTTCCCTGTAGCTGCTCTGTAAATCAATTCCCGTTTTATACATGGTTTCCACCACGTCATCAAAACTGATGCGGTGTCTGCCATCCGACATTAAAGCATAGGTATTGTGCGAAACCGCCCGTTCTGCTGCAAAAGCATTGCGTTCGATGCAGGGAATCTGTACCAGTCCGGCAACCGGGTCACAGGTCAGGCCAAGGTGATGTTCCAGTCCCATTTCTGCAGAATATTCGATTTGAAAAATGGTACCGCCCATCAATTGTGTTGCAGCGGCAGAAGCCATGGCACAAGCTGTTCCAACTTCACCCTGACAACCCACCTCGGCACCTGAAATACTGGCGTTGGTTTTTACAATATTTCCGATTAATCCGGCTGTTGCCAATGCTTTTATAATGGAAGGTTTATCAACTTTATACACTTTTTTAAAGTAAAGAAGCACCGCCGGAAGCACACCGCTCGCCCCGCAGGTGGGAGCCGCCACAATTTTTCCGCCCGATGCATTTTCTTCGGAAACCGCCAGTGCATAGGAAAAAAGCTGCGACCTGCGTTTAAAAGGTGTGGCAAAGTTTTTCCCCTTTAAATTAAACGATTGCGCTTTTCGTGGGAGTTTTAATTCGCCCGGAAGAACGCCATCTTTAGCCAGTCCGTTTTGAATGGAAATCTGCATGGTTTCCCAGATCTCCTCAAGATAATCTGTAATTTCAGCCGGTTCGTAGTTAAAAACATATTCCCAAAACTGGTTTCCGTTTCGGTTGCACCAGTCCAGAATTTCCGCCATTTTGTGGTGAGGGTAGATTTCGTGGGTCTCTGTTTGAGTGAAATCGTCGGTTATAGCGCCTCCGCCAACGCTGTAAACTGTCCATTCATCCAACAATTCGCTTTGCTGGTTAAATGCAGAAAACTTCAGGGCATTGGGATGTTTTGGCAGAAATTCATCCGGTTTCCAGATGATGGAAACGTTGGTTTTGCCGAAGGTATTTTCAATGGCCTTGTCGGTTAAATGCCCTTTGCCTGTAGCTGCCAGACTTCCGTAAAGGATGACTTCAAATTTTGCAGCCCCGGCATTTTTCGCCAGAAAACGTTCTGCTGCTTTTTTAGGCCCCATGGTATGACTGCTCGACGGACCATGACCTATTCTGTATATTTCTTTTATCGATTCCACCGCTTTTATTTTTGCTGGTGAATTTAGAATCTTTCGTTGAATCGGCAGCGTTTTCGACTCGAATTCGTATTTTAGCCCTGAAAATATTCAATTTTGAAATTTCAGCAGGAAAAAGTTTATACCATGAGAAAAAGAATCAGTTTGTTAGTAATGGTTGCTGTGCTTGCAGCCTGCAACACCACAATTAAAAAAGAGATAGAAATGCCTTATTCAAAGTCAGATTTCGAAGGAGTGATTGACGGAAAAACCACCCGTATGTTTACCATGGAAAATGAAAACGGGATGGTAGTGACGCTTACCAATTACGGGGCCAAAATAGTTTCGATTTATGCACCCGACAAAAACGGAAACTTTGCTGATGTGTTGCTTGGATTCAATTCGCTGGCAGATTACCAGCAATACGGGGCAAGTCACGGAGCCGTAGTTGGACCGTTTGCCAACCGTATTGCCAACGCCCGGTTTACCATCGATGGTGAAACCTATCAATTGCCCGTAAACAATGGGGAAGCCTGTTTGCATTCCGGTCCCGACAGTTGGTACCGTAAGGTTTGGGATTACGAAAAAAACGGAAACGTAACCACATTTACCCTCGAAAGTCCTGACGGGGAATTTGGTTTTCCGGGAAATAAAAAAGCAAAAGTAACTTACTCATTAACTGATGATAACGAACTTAAAATTGATTACGAAGTGACCACTGATAAACCTACCCATATTAATCTTACAAACCACAGCTACTTTAATTTGCGGGGCGAAGGTAATGGCGATATTCTGAACCATGTACTGGTAATCAATGCCGACAAATCAACTCCAGTGGTGGATGCGAGTATGATTCCGACAGGAGAAATTGTGGACATCAGAGGTAGTGAACTTGATTTTACCACGCCGCACGCCATTGGTGAACGCATTGACGCCAACCACCCGCAGCTACAGTTTGCTTCAGGCTATGATTTTAACTATGTGATAAACAAGGAAGCAGACGAACTTGCTTTTTCCGCCAGTGCATTTGAACCGGAAAGTGGCAGGTATATGGAGGTTTTTACTACAGAACCCGGTATTCAGCTTTATACCGGAAATCACCTGAAAGGGACTGAGATTGGAAACAGCGGAAACGCATACGGACCGCGAACCGGTTTTTGCCTGGAAACCCAGCATTTTCCCGACAGTCCAAACCAGCCCGCATTCCCGTCAACCTTGCTAAAACCAAACGAAGAATATAAATCCACCACTATTTTTAAGTTTTCGGTAAAAGAGTAAACAGACCGCAGGTAAGAAATAGTGTTCATTTTCTGTTCAGTTAGGTAAAATTTTATACTTTCGCTTCCGATTCACTCTGAAAAAATTCTACCTGCAAGGGAATACGTTTATGCAAAAAAAAGTAGTCATTATAACCGGAGCATCTTCCGGAATAGGAAAGGCATTGGCGGAAAAATATGCATCTGAAGGCTGGAATCTGGTTTTGGCCGCACGCCGCGAAGAACGGTTGCTGGAGCTGAAAGAGAAGCTGAATCATGTGGAAATATTAGCGGTGAAAGCCGATGTCACCTCCGAGTCTGATTGTAAGAATCTGATAGATAAAACTGCAGGTAGATTTGGGCAAATTGATGTTCTGATAAACAACGCCGGTATTTCTATGCGGGCACTGTTTAATCAGACCGACACGGATGTGTTGCGCAAAGTGATGGATGTAAACTATTGGGGAACGGTTTATTGTACCAAATACGCCATGCCCTGGTTGTTAAATTCAAAAGGTTCTTTGGTTGGCGTTATTTCTGTTGGTGGTTATATTGGACTTCCGGGCCGTGCCGGATACTCCGCTTCAAAATTTGCTGTTCGTGGATTTTTGGAAACCATAAGGGTGGAAAATTTGAAAACCGGCCTCCATGTACTCGTTGCAGCTCCCGGATTTACTTCCTCAGAAATCAGGAAATCAGCACTTTTGGCAAACGGTGAGCAGCAAGGAGAAACACCCCGGAACGAAAACAATATGATGTCGGCGGAAGAGTGCGCCACCCATATTTTCAAAGCTGTTAAAAAGCGAAAAAGAGAACTGGTGCTTACCTTTGCCGAAGGAAAGCTAACCGTATTTCTATCCAAGTTTTTTCCGCGGTTTATCGATAAAATGTCGTATAAAATTTTTGCAAAAGAACCCGATTCGCCTTTTAAATAGTTATGCTTTTTTATGAATCAGGGCAGGAAGAAATAAATAAGCGAACCGGTAATCAGAAGAATAATTACACTTCCTGCAATCCTGTTAAACCACAGGCAAATTTTCAGGCTGAAAAAATTGCGGAACCGGCTCACAATTCCGGTAATGGAAAACCACCAGGTTACTGCCCCAGCCAGAAATCCCACTAAAACTGTAAAAGCTTCCGAGGGATGATTCACATTCAGCGCAATTCCAAAACTGGTGAATAAAGCCAGGTGAAGAAAAATGATGAGCGGATTCGATACCGTGAGCAGAAAAGTGGAGGCAAACCGTTTCAGGTTATTGTTTTTTCCATTCTCACCCATTGTGTTGGTTTTTCCCGGTTTGGCGAATAAAATAAACAGACCCAGCAAGAACAGCAACAGAGATACTGTCATTCTGAAAATCAGGTCATATTCTTTTATAAACTGAAGAATAAATCCCACGCTGAATGCCGCAAAGCTGGCATACAACGTGTCGGAAAGCGCAACTCCCAATCCCGAATAAAAGCCTTCTTTCCGGTTTCGGGTAATGGTGCGTTGAATCACCAGAATATTTACAGGTCCAAGTGGCATCGATGCAAGCAACCCAATAATCAACCCTTCTGTAAACAATGTTAAAAGCATGGGCCAAAAATAAAATTTTTCACAAACAAGTGTAAGTTTCGTGCCGTCTAATCTTAACTTCAATTAATATTTTTACCTTTATCTTTACATTTTTATTTTTTAGTAAAACATAACTATGGAAGAATTAACAGTTGGCACGCGCGTGGAACATCCGCGTTACGGCGAAGGAATTATCAGTAAAAACAAACTTACTGCTTACGAAATTCTTTTTGAGAAAGGCGGAAAAATTGAAATGACCAAACGAAATACCGATTTAACCGTTCTGGAGAAAAATATGGATGCTCCGCCGCACAAAGGACTTACAATTGCTGAAGTTGAAGTCGCAATTAAATACGTGCTCGACCAGTATGGTGCATTAAATGCTGTTGTACCACTGGGTGATAAATGGAAAGGCGGAACACTGCTTTTGCAACCGGCAAATCCTGAGCTTAAACCAAAAGAAATTCCCATCGAGGCATTTTTTCACAAAATTGTGATGCTGCGCGACCGTCTCCGAGTACTCGAGCAAAACATTAACAGCCACAAGGTGCTTACCGACGAAGAAAAGGTGGATCTGCAACAATACATTACCCGGATTTATGGTTCGCTTACCACGTTTAATGTACTTTTTTCCGAAAAAGAACATTTTTTTGTTGGGGCCAAATCGAA
>CAZCPH010000194.1:0-5543 GCA_964500105.1 uncultured Mariniphaga sp.
TAAAAACCAAAAGAAATTCAAGTGGGATGAGCGCTTTAAAGGAATGATTATAACCTGCAAAGACAGTGAAACAAGAGAAGAAGCCGAAAAATATTTTGAAGCCGGTTTACCTGTGCAGGAAATCGAGGATTTGTTGAATACTGAAGAACAAGTTCTAAAAACCGAATCGGGTGCTTGGGAAAAAGGAACCAATGCAATTGTCGATTTTTATGTCTGGAACGGTGCCCGGCCTGCAGGGTTGAATTCTGAACTCACCTTTGTCAGAGGCGATCTGTTTCCGCCCGAGCCGAAAACACTGGATGAAGCGCGCGGTTTGTACATTTCGGAATACCAAAACTTTTTGGAGAAAAACTGGTTAAAAGCCTTACGAAAAAAACATAAGGTGAAAGTGAATAAAAAGTTGCTGAAATCGATACCGCATGTTTAAACGAAGAATTAAATACAGTGTTTTGATTTTAGCTGCGGCCACCGTCTTTGGCTGCGAATTGAAACCAACCGAAAATGATAAGGTACTTGCCGAGGTTGGCGTAAAAAAACTGTTGCTTTCAGAAGTGGCTGCAGTGATTCCAAACAATCTGGAAGCTGAAGACAGTGCAGCCATGGCTAACGACTATGTAACAAAGTGGGTGCGACAGGAACTTGTTTTGCAGAAAGCAGAGGAAAACCTTTCACCCGAACTGAAAAATGTTTCCCGCGAACTGGAAGAATACCGGAATTCGCTCATTATTTTCAGGTACAAAAACGAACTGATGGCCCAGCGCATGGACACGACTGTGAGTGAACCGGAAATTGAAGAGTACTACACACAAAACGCTGAGAATTTTAAGCTGTCAAAAGCCATTGTGAAAGCAATTTTCATAAAAATTCCGGTCGAATATGCCGATCCATCAATGCTGAAAGAACTTACAAGCGATACCTCTGAACCCGGCATAGCAGAAATCAGAGATTATTGTTTGAGATATGCCAAAGGGTTTGGTATTTATACAGAACAATGGATTGAACTGGACATATTGATGCAGAATATTCCCATTTCGGTTGATAATCCGGACTCGTTTTTACCGCGAAACCAATTCATTGAACATACCGATTCCGGTTACTATTACCTGGTTTCCATTCAGGATTATTTGCTGAAAAACCAACAAGCACCAATGGACTATGTGCAGGATAATATTAAAAGTTTAATTTTGAACCGGCGAAAAATTGAATTCCTGAAAAGAGTTGAGGAAAACATCTTTAAGGAAGGAAGAAATAAAAACAATTTTAAAATTTATAATTCAGAAATAAATGAAACAGAATAAAGCTTTAATTATAGCAACTTTTACACTGCTGGCATTTTTTACAGCAAGCCAGGCTCATGCACAGGATAAAGTTGTGGATCAGATTGTTGCAGTAGTCGGAGGAAATATTGTGCTAAAGTCTGACATTGAAAAAATGTACATGGACCAACAGGCGCAGGGAGTAACTTCTGATGGCGATATGAAATGCGAAATACTCGAAAATTTTCTGATAGACAAATTACTGGTTGCCGAAGCCGAACTCGACACATTGATCGAAGTAACCGACAGTCAGGTAAACCAGCAAATGGATGGACAAATTCAGATGTACGTTGCCCACTTCGGTTCGGAACGGGCCGTGGAAACTTACTTTAAAAAACCCATTGCAGACATTCGGGCCGAAATGCAGAACGTTATCAGAGACCAGCTGATGAGTTCCCAGATGCGGAACAAAATTGTGCAGGACATTACGGTTACCCCTTCAGAGGTTCGCCAATTTTACCGCACTTTGTCAGAAGACGAAATCCCGACTATTCCAACACAGTACGAATATGCGCAAATCACAATCCGTCCGCAAATAGAACTTGAAGAAGAAAACCGGGTGAAAGCAGAATTGCGTGACTTAAAGCGGAGAATTGAAGAAGGCTCAAGCTTTGCTGCCATGGCTGTAATGTATTCGGAAGGACCTTCGGCCGGTAACGGCGGTGAAATCGGTTACCAGGGGCGTGCCCAGCTCGACCCGGAATATGCAGCCGCAGCATTTAACCTCAAAGGCGACAAAATCTCAAATGTGGTGAAAAGTGAATTCGGATACCACATTATTCAGCTTGTCGACAGAATGGGCGATAAAGTAAACACCCGCCACATTTTAATGACTCCAAAAATATCTATTGAAGCAAAAGAACAGGCTTTTAGCCGGTTGGACAGTCTCGCCAATTTAATCCGCAAAGAAGAAATTCCGTTTGCACAGGCGGCTGTACGCTTTTCATCCGATAAAAACACCCGCAACAACGGAGGTCTGGCCATAAATCCCAATACGCTTTCGTCAAAATTTACCGTTGAAGAACTGGAAGGAAACGTTAGTAAAGTGATTTCCAACCTGAGAATAGGGGAAATCTCTGATCCCTTTGAAACAATCGATTCCGAAAGCAGGCAACCGGTTTATACCATTATAAAACTGGTAGATAAAACCGAAAGCCACAAGGCAAATCTGCAGAACGATTACCAACATGTGGCCGATCAGTTTCTGGCCAAAAAAAGGGAAAAAGCGCTTCAGCAATGGGTTGCCGACAAGCAGGCACAAACCTACATCAGAATCGACAATACCTACGCCAACTGCAACTTCGAATTCGATAACTGGATGAAATAAACACAACACACCTTTATTTCAAATAAAGTAAATTGTAACAATGAATTTTAAAAACGACGTGGAAGCGCTGGATGCACTGCGCAAAAAATTTGATGAATTAAAAAAAGAAATTTCAAAAGTAATTTACGGTCAGGATGAAGTCGTCACTCAGGTTTTGGTTTCTCTGTTCAGCCGCGGCCACGTTTTACTCATTGGTGTGCCCGGACTGGCAAAAACCTTGCTGGTTACAACCATAGCAAAAATTCTTGGCCTGAAATACAACCGCATTCAGTTTACTCCCGACCTAATGCCTTCAGATATCATCGGAACAGAAATTCTGGACAAAGAGCGACAGTTTAAGTTCATTCAGGGCCCCTTGTTTGCCAATATCATTCTGGCTGATGAAATAAACCGTACTCCGCCAAAAACCCAATCGGCTCTGCTGGAAGCCATGCAGGAACGGGCAGTTACCGCGGCCGGTCAGCGGTTCGAACTGGACAGTCCGTTTTTTGTATTGGCCACCCAAAATCCCATCGAACAGGAAGGAACGTATCCCCTTCCCGAGGCGCAACTCGACCGATTTATGTTCTCAGTATGGCTCGATTACCCAAAATACGAAGACGAAATTACCATCGTAAAAAATACAACTTCAACACTGCAATTTGATCTGGACGCGGTGATTTCACGCGAAGAAATCATCTTTTTTCAGGACATTATCCGGAAAATTCCCATTAACGACAATGTATTGAATTACGCTGTAACGCTTGCTGCTAAAACAAGGCCGGGCAACGATAAAGCTGCAGATGTTTCAAACCAATACCTGAAATGGGGTGCAGGCCCGCGGGCATCGCAATACCTGGTTGTGGGCGCAAAAACCCATGCAGCCCTCCACGGAAAATATTCACCTGACATTGAAGATGTGAAAGCTGTTGCTGAATCAATTCTCAGGCACAGGATAATTAAAAATTACAAAGCGGAAGCAGAAAACATCTCCATTGACGATATTATTGGAAAGTTGCTTTAACGTCTTTCCGGTTAATCGTTCGCCGGAATTCTGTTGCTGACATTTAATTTAAGTAAGGAAAAACGTTGAATTCCAGAAAAATACATAAAAACGAAATAACCTTCTTCTCCGGAAACCGTTCTTACTTTCAGAATCAGTTTTCAGGGAAAATCGTTCTTCCCGTTTTGTTTTTTGCCTTACTGCTGTTTCAGGCCGCTCAGTCATTTGCACAGGAAAAAAAACGTGTAGATATTGAACAGGCTGACTACCTTGAAGCTGACGAAAATATTGCACCAAATGCCCAGCGTTTGGTTGGTAATGTTCGCATCAGACACCTGGACGTTTTAATGTGGTGCGACAGCGCCTATACTTACACCGGAACCAACCGGGTTGATGCTTTTGGCAATGTACGCGTTAACCAGGCCGATACAGTAAACCTTTACGCAAATAAAATATTTTACAATGGCGACATTCAGCACGCAAGAGCCATACAAAATGTTCGCCTCGAAAATAAAAGCACAACTCTTTTTACCGACACGCTTGATTACGACATGGCAGCCAACATCGGTTATTACGACGATAACGGCAAAATTGTGGACAGCACCAACATTCTCACCAGTCTGATTGGCAAATACTTTATTGAAACCGATTTGGTTCACTTCTACGAAAATGTGGAGGCCTACAACGATAACTATACACTCACTAGCGACACGTTGTTCTACAATACCGAAACCGGGCGTTTATTCATTGTTGGTCCGACAACCATCCGCGATTCTTCCAATACACTTTATGCCGAAGACGGTTGGTACGATACCCAAACCGGAGAAGCAGAATTACTGAAAAATCCTTCGGTTTACAACGAAAAACAACAACTCACTGCCAATTATATCCGATACGACGAAGCTTCAGGCAACGGAAGAGCATTGGGGAATGTACGCATGGAAGATTTCGAAAACAAAGTCATTGTAACGGGAAATACTTCTGACTACAGCGACAAAATGGAAACTGCCACCGTAACCGATTCTGCTCTTTTTATGATGTATTCAGAAAAAGACACCTTGTTTCTGCATGCCGATACCCTCAGAACAATACCCGATACGGTTGAAGGAGAAAAGATAATTCTGGCTTATTATGGCACCCGGTTTTACCGCGACGATATTCAGGGTGTTTGCGATTCGTTGGTTTATTTTACAAAAGATTCAGTTGTTCAATTGTATAAAAATCCGGTCATTTGGTCCGAAGTGCACCAGTTAAGCGCCGACCAGATTGAAATGAAACAAAATACAGACGCACCGGACGAACTGCATCTCCAGAACAATGGGTTTATCATCTCAAAACTTGATTCAGGCCGTTTCGATCAGATCAAAGGAAAACTGATGATTGGGTATGTGGTAAACAACGAACTCAACAGAATAGATGTAAACGGCAACGGTCAAACACTTTACTATGCCCGCCAGGATGAAGAGATAATTGGCCTGAACAGGGTCGAAAGCAGCCGTATATCCATTCGGTTTCGTGAAGGAAAAATTTTTGGTATTTCCTTTTTTCAAAAACCTGAAGGAGTTCTAAAACCTCTGTTTGCACTTACCGAGGAAGAAAAAACGCTGCCAGGGTTCGATTGGAAAGTTCATTTGCGCCCGTTATCCCGGCACGATGTGTTTAAACCCAAACAACCCCTCCCCGCTCCTGAAACAGAAAATGCAGAAATTCCGGACGAAATAGAGTAATTTCTAATTTGCAGAGGTTACTGAAATATTCTGCCTTTTTCCTTATTTGCCAAAAAGAATCAATTCTTACCGGTTAAAATCAGACAAAACAATCTGTTTATTAATTTTTATTAATAAAAAGCACAATTTTATTTTCATTTTAAAAAAATATTTCAATATTTGCAGCAAATCGTAAGAAAAACAGTATGAAT
>CAZCPH010000194.1:5553-6188 GCA_964500105.1 uncultured Mariniphaga sp.
AAAACAACATTTCTCTTCTCAGCCTTATTATTGGTATTATTCTTCTAATTCAGAGGAAATGAGAATGGTGTGTTGTTAAAAATAAAACAAGAAACGGAATAGGCCATTCTCAAAAAAAGAGGATGGCTTTTTTCATAAAAAGAAACAACAATTAATAAAATAAAAAAATGAGTGACAGACTTTTCATTTTCGACACCACTTTGCGCGACGGAGAACAGGTACCAGGTTGTCAGTTGAACACAGTGGAAAAAATTGAAGTTGCCAAAGCTTTGCAGGATTTGGGAGTTGATATCATTGAAGCAGGATTTCCCATATCAAGTCCGGGCGATTTCGAATCGGTTGTGGAAATATCAAAAGCGGTTACGTGGCCAACCATTTGTGCCCTTACCCGCGCAGTGGAAAAAGACATTGATGTAGCTGCCGAATCGCTAAAATACGCCAAAAAAGGACGTATTCACACCGGAATCGGCACTTCACCCTTTCACATCAAATACAAACTGAATTCGAACCAGGATGAAATTCTGGAAAGAGCAGTGGCCGCGGTAAAATACGCCAAAAAGTATGTGGAAGATGTGGAATTTTATGCCGAAGATGCAGGCCGCACCGACAACGAATACCTCGCACGTGTGGTGCAG
>CAZCPH010000195.1:0-354 GCA_964500105.1 uncultured Mariniphaga sp.
ATTGTGGATGAGCAAACCGGCCGTATCATGGAAGGCCGCCGGTATTCCGACGGGCTGCACCAGGCCATTGAAGCCAAGGAGCGCGTGAAAGTGGAAGCTGCCACCCAAACGTTTGCAACCATTACGCTGCAGAATTACTTCCGCATGTACCACAAACTGGCCGGGATGACCGGTACTGCCGAAACAGAAGCCGGAGAATTCTGGGATATCTACAAACTGGAAGTGGTGGTGATCGGCGAGCTCAACATCGATCTCGTTCTCCGTGACATTCCCATGCCTGAATATGAAAAGGAAAAACTGGCCGGCGATATGCGCTTCACTATGGGCAGCTCCTCTGCCATCACGGCGCATAAT
>CAZCPH010000195.1:364-6154 GCA_964500105.1 uncultured Mariniphaga sp.
GCGAAGATCTGGTGTACAAAACCAAGCGCGAAAAATACAACGCCGTTATCGACGAAATTGTAGAACTAAACGAAATTGGTCGCCCCGTACTGGTTGGTACCACCTCGGTTGAAATTTCGGAGTTGCTGAGCCGGATGTTGAAAATCCGGGGAATAAAACATAATGTACTGAACGCCAAGCTGCATGCCCGCGAAGCGGAAATTGTGGCCGAAGCAGGCCGGACGGGTGGCGTAACCATTGCCACCAACATGGCCGGACGTGGTACCGACATTAAACTTTCGCCGGAAGTAAAGAAAGCCGGCGGTTTGGCTATTATCGGAACCGAAAGGCATGATTCACGGCGTGTTGACCGCCAGTTGCGAGGCCGTGCCGGACGCCAGGGAGACCCCGGTTCTTCGCAGTTCTATGTATCTCTCGAAGACGATCTGATGCGTCTGTTTGGATCCGACCGGATTTCGGGCATTATGGATCGCCTGGGACTGAAAGAAGGCGAAGTGATTCAGCACTCCATGATTTCAAAATCCATAGAACGCGCCCAGCGAAAAGTGGAGGAGAACAACTTCGGAATTCGTAAACGGTTGCTGGAATACGACGACGTGATGAATTCGCAGCGTGAAGTAATTTACAAACGAAGAAAACACGCTCTGTTTGGAGAACGCCTGGATGTGGACCTGCTGAATATGATGTACGATTCGGTGGAGGAACTTATCAACGAATATCACGGCTCCGACCAGTTCGAAGATTTTAACATGGAGCTGCTGCGGTTGCTTTCCATCGAGTCGCCGGTTGCGCAGGAAGAATTCAAACAGCTTTCAATACCTGAAATTACAGACCGTATTTTCAAAAAAATGATTGAAGGATATAACCGGAAAGTGGAAACCATTGCAAAACAGGCTTTTCCGGTTATTAAAAACGTGTACGAAACCAAAGCGCAGGTTTACAAAAATATTGTGGTTCCCATTTCAGACGGGAAACGGGTTTTCCAGATTATCTGTAACCTCGAAAAAGCTTACCTGAATAAGGGAAAAGAACTGGTGAAATCGTACCAGAAACAGGTGGTTTTAAACACCATTGACGAAGCATGGAAAGAGCAGTTGCGTGAAATGGACGACTTGAAACAATCGGTTCAAAATGCCACCTACGAACAGAAAGACCCGTTGCTGATTTACAAGTTTGAGTCGTTCAACCTGTTTAAAATGATGGTGAGTAAGGTGAACAAAGACGTGGTTGGCACGCTAATGAAAGGCCATATTCCGATTCAAAGTCCGGACCAGGTTCGTCAGGCCGAAGAGCGCAAACGAACCGATATGAGCCGCTATAAAACCCAGAAATCGGATATGCCGGGTGTGGAAAACCCAATGGAAGGAGCCAACACCAACACGGGAGAACGCTCTAAACCGCAACCGGTCAGGGTAGAGAAGAAGGTGGGACGCAATGATCCCTGTCCGTGCGGAAGCGGTAAAAAATACAAACAGTGCCACGGAAGAGGCGCCTGACAAATTGCATTGAATTGCAACCTGAACTGTGTTCGCCGGTTAGCGAACCTTTCAGTTTTTTATAAATGCAGAAATAGAAGAATATGATACACCTGTTAAACTTTATTCACTGGAACGCCAATCCCGAGTTGTTTAATTTAGGCCCGTTGTCGGTACGCTGGTATGGCCTCCTTTTTGCCTCCGGTTTCTTAATCGGGTATTCTATTGGCGAAAAGATGCTTAAATCGGAAAACGTTTCGCAAAAATGGATTGACTCTCTGTTTTTCTACATCATAATAGCAACAATAGTTGGTGCCCGGCTGGGGCATGTATTTTTCTATGGCTGGGAGTATTATTCGCAACACCCCGCAGAAATATTTAAGGTTTGGCATGGCGGACTGGCCAGCCACGGCGGTGCGCTCGGAATCATCATTGCTTTGCTGATTCATTCAAAACTGATTACCAGACGCAATGTGTTGTGGACAATCGACCGCATTGTGGTACCCACTGCACTGGTTGCCGCTTTTATCCGGTTGGGGAATCTGATGAATTCAGAAATTTATGGTGTTGAAACCAGTCTGCCGTGGGGTTTCATATTCGAGCGTAACGGCGAAACGGTTCCCAAACATCCCACACAGATTTACGAAGCGCTGGCTTATTTCTTTTCATTCGGTTTGCTGATGTTTTTTTACTGGCGCACCCGATTAAAATTCAAAGAAGGTTTTCTTACCGGCCTGTTTTTTATTCTGATTTTTGCCGCCCGCTTTTTCATCGAATTCATTAAAGAAGACCAGGAGGCATTTGAAGCCACCATGGCTTTAAACATGGGGCAATGGCTCAGTATTCCGTTTGTTTTGGCCGGATTGTTTCTGGTTTTGAGAGCATTGAAACTGCCGGAGAAAATCTACAAAAATTAGTTGAAAATTCTCAGCCCCACAAAAAACGAACGCGGTTTTGCCGGACCGTAAATGTAATTGCTGTCGCGGTTTTTCCCTTTGTCAAAGTCATTTTGGTATTGGTTCAGCATATTGCTTATCCCGCCAAACAGTTCAACGGATGAATCCATGCGCGGGACGTTAAAAATGTATCCCATTTTCAGGTTTATATCCAAAAACGCCGGCGATTTGATCAGCTCATCCTGTTCCGGTGTTCCCGAATCGCCTGTCAGACCATAGTGCGGAATCAGCATGGTGCCTGTATAAACGCCTGACAGCGACGTGCTGAACCGGTTTCCCGGTGTCAGGGTAAGCGTGTAATAGCCGTAAGTTTCCGGTGTACGCAGGTATTCGGTAATTCCGGGCAGTTGTTCAGACCAGGCAACAGGTTGATCATACAAACTTTTTTGAAGGGTAAATCCGCCTTCCACCTGAAACATTCTGTTGTAATTTGCCCTCAATTCCACAGTGGTGCCATAAACATTGCTTAATCCGCCGTTTCGTTTTTCCATCAGTGAATTTCCGGACGCATCGGTTCCGGTTTCTTCCAGAATGAAGGCATCTTTCAGCCGGGTATAAAAACCTTCGAGTGTAAATCCGTAGATATGTTTTTCGGTGGGTTTGTCCCAGTTGATTGAAGCGCTGGTGCTTTGTGAGCGTTCTTCTTTCAAATCGTTGGCAAGCCTGATGGTTTGAATTCCGCCACCGGCAAAAGCAATGTGCATATCGGCATCGAATGCCTGTGGCGCCCTGAATCCTGTTGACCACGACAACCGGAGCTGCGTGTTTAAATCGGGTTTAAAAAGCAGTGAAACCCGGGGATTGACAATAACATTGTCAACAAAGTTGTGCTTGTCGGCCCGAACTCCGGCCAGCAAAGTTGTTTTTCGGGTAATTTCCCAGTCGCTTTGTGCAAAAGCACCCATATTTTTCGAATTTTGATCAATCAGGTAGTTGTAGGCTCCAATTTCATCAAAAACATCATCAACAACGTATTCTGTTCCGAATGTTAATGTGTTGTTCCCGTTTAAAAAATCAGGCAAAGAAAGATTAAACTGTGCACCAAGCTGAATGGTGTGATTTTTTGAATTTCCGTAGGGTGGATTGTTGTTGAATTCCTGAAGTTCGGCAGGTGTATCTGGGATAATTCCGGTGTAATGTTTTCTTTTGGTGAATTGCCCTGCTGTATATAAAACCAGCGATTTTTGATTGTCTTCGCTGTAAATTTCATAATCTGCACCACCCATCAAAACATCGTGAGTGCGTTCTTCCGACTGCTGCGCCAGGTATGCCGGACCGTCAACCATTTCGCCACCATAACGGTACTCGTGCATGCTCGAAAAATTGAGCTGCAGCTGCTGCTGTTCATCCAGGCGGAAAAACGAATTCAATCCGAAGGAGTTGTTGTTTAGTAGCGGCATTTCCGAAAAATTGTCGCCGTTGTGATCGTATAAATCGCGCTGACGGTAGGAAGTGTACAACGCAACTCCGGCATTTCTTTTTTGGGAAAGAGCAGTGAGTGTTCCGTTCATGTTATAATCTGCAGAACCTCCACCAATAACCGAATTGTTTGAGGTAATTTCGTATGAATTTCGTTCGGGCATTTTGGTAATGATGTTCACTGTGCCTCCGATGGCGCTGGATCCATATAAAGCCGACGCCCCGCCGCGCACCACTTCAATGCGTTCCACCATTTCAGAGGGCATCTGTTCCAGACCATACAAACCGGTTAGCGGACTGAATACCGAACGGCTGTTTACCAAAATCTGGCTGTATGCCCCTCCAAGTCCGTTCATACGAAGTTGAGAGTAGTTACACGTCTGGCAATCGACTTCCATGCGCAAACCAGGCTGAAAATTCAGCGTTTCAGAAACCGTTTGGGCTGCAACATTTTTTATGGTTTTTGCATCGAGAACATTAACAATTACGGCACTTTCGGTTTGCCGTTTAAAGGTTTTGGTTCCGGTTATTACCACTTCACCAACACGTTGTACGTCTTCCTCCAGATCAAATTTAATTTCCAAAGTCTCTCCGGCGATTAGTGTTACGGGGCGTTTTTCGGTTTTAAAGCCAATCATTTTTGCCACCAGAATATACTCGCCTTCAGGCACATCAATCATCATGTAGTGGCCGGTTACATCGGTTGTGGTTCCGTAATTGGTATTTTCAAGATAGATGTTTACGAACGGAATGTGTTCTCCCCGGGATACCACGTGACCGAAAATTACAGCGTCTGTGTGGTTTTGAGCTTTCGGTTTAAAATGAAAAATTATCATCGGGATCAGCCATAGAAAAACTCTCATCTTCATAGCTCTTGTCATAATTGGTTAATAATCGAAACAACAATATTTTATTCGGAAACATTCTAAACTGGTTTTTGTTTCTGTTTTTTTTTACCTTTGCACTGAAAATGGTTCACAACAAAAGGGAATCCGGTGAGAAACCGGAGCTGTACCCGCAGCTGTAAGCCTTTCATGTTGACGGCAACCTTAGCCACTGTTCCGATAGCTATCGGGACGGGAAGGCCGCTGTTAATTGGGGCAAGCCAGAAGACCTGCCATTTTCAAAAATGCTTTCGGGAATAAAAGCGATGGTTTCATTACCTGACTTTTTATTTCCCCATGTTCAACTAAACAAAGGGGAATGAAAAAAATTACAAATTTATTCGCTTGTACATTTTTGGCGATAACCGGTTTTGCGCAAAGCGGAGCCGCAGAGCTTCTGAAGTACCGGCCGGCACCGGGCCAGCACATTAATATTGAAAATATTGGTACACCGCAGGCTGCTCAGCGAATGACTGAAAATTTCAGCAGTCTGGTTTCGCTTGGAAGTTTTGGCGGAATGGTTGTTCTGCAGTTCAAAGAAGCTTGCATAAACCATCCGGATAATCCTTACGGAATTGATTTTACCGTTTTCGGCAACTCTTTTGCTGGTTCGTCTGAACCCGGTGTGGTTTGGGTGATGCAGGATGAAAACCTGAACGGTCTGCCGGATGACACCTGGTATGAAATAGCCGGAAGTCAGCATTTTTATTCGAAAACTATCAGAAATTATGAGGTAACATACATTAAAACAGATAGCCGCGATGTATTCTGGAAAGACAATTTCGGCAATACCGGCTGGATTCCGGCCAACAGTTATAATTTGCAGGAGTATTATCCAAACAAACAGAATTTTCCTCAATATCCGCAGGATTCGGTAACTTTCTGCGGGACACTTCTGAAATCAGAAATCGATTTTTCCAACACACAGGAAATAAAAGTTATTCCTCCGGTTTTTGGTTATGCTGACAGCCATCTGCGCATACAGGGAGTTGATTTATTTGTGCCTGATAATCCCTACACAAAAGAATTGGAAGGTGCAGGCGGCGATCCCATCGA
>CAZCPH010000196.1:0-6128 GCA_964500105.1 uncultured Mariniphaga sp.
GTTTAAATCTTCAACCATATAGAGCATGGCCCGCTGGCTATTATCCAGTTTCTCCACCTTATCAGCCAGTTCTGTCGTGCGTTGTTTCACCTGCAGTTCCAGATCATTTTTCAGCCGAATCAACTCCTCTTCTGCTTTTTTCTGTTCGGTAACATCTAAAAAAGTAACTACTGCGCCGGTAATGTTTCCATTTTCTTTCACCGGATAGGAAAAATAGATAACAGGAAAGGAAGTTCCATCGGAACGCCACAAATGTTCGGTATCAACCCGCGAAGACCTGCCGTCTCTGTATGATTTGGCAATTTCACATACTTCTTCGGGCATTGGTGTACCGTCGGGGTTCGAGTGATGAATAAGCTTGTGCAAAGGCTTGCCAATCACCTCTTTTTCATCGGAAAACTTCAGGAGTTTTAATGCCGATCTGTTCATGAAAATGCATTTTCCCTGGTTATCAGTTCCAAAAATGCCTTCAGCTGTGGAATTGAGCAGCATGCGGATGTGTTTTTCCTGCTCTTTCAACTGGTTTTTCTGCTGTTCGAGCGAAAGAAAAGTCTTTTTGTGCTGTGCAATTTCTTCTTCCAGAGTTCTGGTTCGTTTTCTTACTTCGCGCCGGAGAAAAATAATCCATAAAATAATGCCTGCTATCAGCAACGGAATAATAATGTAAAGTGATTTGAAGAGGATGTTTCGCAGGCTGGATTCCACTGTACCTGGCGGCGGTCCAAACCAGTTGAAATATATTTTGTTGTAGGTGTCGTTGGCAATAATCAGGGTTAACCCTTCATTTAACAGAGTCAGCATTTCGGTATTGCCTTCTTTCACGGCGAAACAATAATTTTCCACAAAACCCGGAACTTCGAAACTTACGGGTTCAATGTTGGTAAGACCCAGTTCTTCAATTACTTTTAGTCCGGTAAGATGCTGAATCATAAGTGCATCGTGTTTGCCGTCGGCCAAATGCAGAAACGCTTCCTGTGCTGTTGAAGTGGAAAAAACCTTATCGGTAATTTTTTCACGAAGCACAAACTCTTCGGCGTTATCGTGCTTCATTACCAGAATTTCTTTGCCATACAAATCGTTAAGCGAACGAATATTGTTATTGTTTTTGCGGACAAACACAGTGCCGTGCAACGAAATGTAGGGGAGTGTAAAATCGAAATCAGCTTCCCGGCCGGGCGTACGTGCCATAATGGGCAGAGCATCCAGCTTTTCATCCAGAAGATTTGCCCGGATACTTGACCAAAGACCAGGTTTTATTTCCACTTCCAGATTCACAGCAGCAGCGGCAGCTTTGAAAATTTCTACGGAAAATCCGGTGGCATTGCCATTTTCGTCAACAATGCAGTAGGGTGGGTAATTGGGTTCTGAACCGATAACAACTGTATCGCGAAAGCCTTCGGATGAAATTTCACCAGCAGTGTTCTCCTGTCCGTAAATCTGCATGGCAAAAAAAGCCGGAACAAGCAACATCAAAATTTGCAGCATCCGCTTGTCTCTGTTTACAAAAGTGTTTTTTGGTTTTAACATATTCATTCAATGCTCATTTTTCAGACGTTTTATTTCCCTGCGCAAATCTTCCATTCTGAGTTCCCGTTCTATGGTCGCTTCGCGAAAGCTTTCCAGTTCCTCAATTCGCTGATTCAGTTCTCTGGTTTTTTCTTCAACTTCCTTTTTCAGCCTTCCGGAAATGTGCTGAAGTTCTTTTTCCCTTCTTTTTCGGTCCGAAATATCGAGAATTACTGCCGAAAACAATTTTTCATCTTCATTTTCAATGAGTTGCAAATGCAATTCCGCATCGTAGAAAGAGCCGTCTTTTCGGTATTGTTTCAATTCATAAAACACAATTTTTTTCTCGTTTTGCAGTAACGGTTGTATCAGGGCATCAAACTGTTCGGCGGTTAAACCCGGATTCAGGTCCAGTGGTGTCATCTGTGTCAGTTCCTGAGTTGTGTATCCGGTATTTTTAACTGCTGCCTTGTTTACCTGTCTGATGCGAAAATCGGAGGCATCAACCAGGTAAATTTCGTTAACCGACTGGTCAATGACTTCACCCATAAGGTACAACTGATTTTTTAGTTGAAATTCTTCGCTTACATCTTCAGCAAAACCGATGAGCCTTTTGGGTGAAATTTTCACGGCAACAACGCTCCAAAAGCGTTTTTCACCATTTTTTACAATGGTTGGAACAACAACTGTGGATTTACCTTCTTTAACAACTGAATCGAAATGGTTTTTCGCTTTTTCCCTGCCTTCTTCGGGTATAAAATCCAGAATTGCCTTTCCAACGAGTTCTGTTCTGGAGAAACCACTCATTTCGCAGGCAACCTGATTTATGTCCACATACCTACCTTGCTCGTCAGCAACAAAAATTCCGTAAGGAGCATACTCGATATAATTTCTGAATTTTTTTTCTTCGAAGTTCAGTTTTTTGTTGGTTTTTAGTAATTCTCTGGTCCGTTTTTTTAACTGCCTGCGTGAGAGAAACAGCAGCAAAATACCGGCGGCCAAAACCGCACTTCCCACCAGATAATAAATCAGTTTTGAGTCGGAATTTTCGGTATCTTCCACTGAAAGCAAATAGTTTTCAAGTGTTTTGTAATAGAAAGAACCGCTGGTTTGCTGCCACTCCTCCAAATGCTTATCGATGGCTTCAACAATCCAAAGGTTCTCATTTTTTTTAACGGCAAAATGCAAAATGGACAAATTGAATATGACTGGTGTTTCGCGGAGGTTATACTTTTCGTATTGGGTAACACCAAAAAAGTGGTTCACCACCGCCGCATCGGCAACGCCAATCTTTACTTCGCTGAAAGCATCGGGAAACGAGCCGGCAAGCACTTGGCGGTACGGGTAACCAAATCCGTTCATCAACTGATCAAAATAGGTTTGCTGAACGGAACCTTCTACCAAAGCAACATTCATCTCAGACAAATCGGATAATTGCTTTACGAAAATGCCGGGTCGCACATAAACCTGCGCCCAGCTTTCAATAACCGGAACAGCATTAAAAGTATATCGTCTGTTGCGTTCAGTGGTAAAAGCCATATCGGGCAACAAATCTATTTTTTCGTTTTCCAGTTGTTCCAGGCAGTCATTCCATGAACAAGCGACGTAGTTTAGCTGCCAGTTTTCGAGTTCTGCAATTTCATTGAGCAAATCAACAAATATGCCTGCAGGCTTTTTGTTTTCGTCGAAATACAGTTTGGGTGGATTCTGGTATATGCCAACTGTTATGATGCTGTCTGACGCAGCCAGAGAGGATTGGCAAAAAAACCACAAACCTGCAAAAAGGATGTTCCTCCGGATTTTAATACTGGCTTTTACCATGGTCCATTCATTGATTTGCTTTCAGGAATTTTATTTCATCGCGCAACTCTTTAATTCTGAATTCGCGCTCGATGGTTGCCTGCTGAAAACGCTCCAGTTCAGCAATACGCTGCCTGAGTTCATTCGTTTTCTGTTCCACTTCCACTTCCAGGTTTTCCTTTAAAATTTTCAGCTCTTCGTCTGCTATTTTATTCGGGGTAATGTCGCGTGCAATGGCGAACATCACTTTTTCTTCGGAATAAGGAAAGGCATTCCACGACAACCACCGGTATGAGCCATCCTTACACTTGTATCTGTTTTCGAACCGGTAAATTTCACGTCCGTCAACTATTTCCCCTTTTATCGTCTCGGTCATTTCCACATCGTCGGGATGCAGAAATTCTTTCCATGGCTTCGACAACAGTTCGTCAGCAGTCCAGCCAAGTGTCCGTTCCCAGGCAGGATTCAATACTTTAAAATAACCATCAAACCCGGCAACAGACATCATGTCAACCGAATGTTCAAAAATCCGGTCGCTGTTTCTCAATTTTTCCTCCACCTGTTTTCGTTCTGTAATATCCCGGATAATAATACTTGACCTTAGTTCTCCCTTACTGTTGGTAAACACTGCAGTTGTCATTTCTGAAGGAAATATTGTGCCATCCTTTCTGATATAAGACAGCTCGCCCGACGCGTAACCTTTAATTTTGCGTTCTTCAAGTAATCTGGGCAAATTAGGGTCATTCAGGTTAACTAATCCACTTCTGCCGGCGCTGCAAATCTCTTCTTCAGTCATTTGAAACATTTCGCAGGCAGCCTTGTTTGCTTTCAAAATTGATCCGTCGGGGCTGGTAAGCAATATCGCATCGAGGCTGTTTTCCATCACCAGCCGGAAACGTTCTTCACTCTCTTTTAAAGCTTCTTCCGCTTTCTTCCGCTCCGAAATATCGCGGGTAACACCTTGAAAGCCAATGGGTATATTTTCGTCATTTCGCAAAAAAGAAACATGCATTTCAACCCAAAGTGGTGAACCATCCGATTTCAGATGCTGCACTTCAATTTTCCGGGTACGGTAGGGGTCTTTCACTTTAGTTATTTCATTTTCTAATTCTTCTGCCAGCCATTGCTTAATATTTTGTATGGATTGGGGTGTGAACCTTTCTTCAATACTCTTTTTCACAAACTCTTCCACCGGAACACCCAACAATTGTTTAATTGACCGACTGATATACAAAATATTAAAATCAAGATCTGACGTCCAAACCACATCTGAAATATTTTCTGTTATCCGGCGGTATTTTTGTTCACTTTCACTAAATGCCTTTTCAACCTCCTTTCTCTCTGTAATATCTTCAATATATCCTTCGAGGAAAAGCAATTCACCACCGGCATCGAAAATCGGATTGCCACGTTCCCACACCCATTTGGTCTGATGATCTGCGGTAATGATTTTGTATTCAAATTCAAATCCGGTTTTGTTTTTTACTGCCAGTTTCCATTTTGCTTCAATTTCTTCCCTGAAATCATTTTGAATGAGACTGGAGAACGACAGATTTTTATTAAGAATGAAATCGTCTGAATTGTAGCCTGTTATTCGGTTAAACTGATTGCTCAGCCAAAGTATTGTCCAATTTTTATCATACTTGCACCGGTAAACGAAGCCCGGCAAATTTCCTACCAGTGAATTTAAACGACGTTCGTTTTCACGCAGAAGCATTTCGTCGTTTACCTGTCTGGTGATTACTTCGGTGTACAACACAATACCGCCAATGGTTTCATCTGCTTCATACCACGGCCGTACTTCCCACTTTATCCAATCAATACTGCCGTCGGCACGTTGAAAACCGTCGCGTTCTTTTTTCAGAACCTCACCACCCAAAGCTTTCTGATGGATTTCCCGCCAGGTTGCTGAAATTTCAGGAAAAACTTCGTAATGATTCTTTCCAGTTATATCGGTGTTTCGCAGTTTATAATCAGCAATAAATTTTTGACTGACGTATTTGTAATTCAAATCTTTGTCGAGAACTGCCACAGCGGCGTTTGTGTGTTCAACAATATAGTGCAGCAATTCGCGGGAATGGATTAATTTCTCCTCAGCTTGTTTCCGCATTGAAATGTCGCGGCCAACTCCAATAATCTCCTGAATATTTCCCTGCTCGTCCACTACGGCTGTGTCTATCCAGGCCAACCACACCCAGCCGCCGGGAGTTAATGCGCGTTGTTCCATGTATGCTGAAAATGGAGGTCGTTTCAGGTTTTGCATGGCTTTTTCGGTTAATTCCCGATCGTCTTCATGCACCAATGGCAAAAAAACTTTGCCCAGAAGCTCTTCTTCCGTTTTACCAAACAACCTGCAATAGGACGGACTTACAAACAGAAACCGGTTTTCAGCATCAATTTTCACCACCAAATCGGTTTGGCTTTCCACCAACAACCGGTAATTGGCTTCGCTGGTTTTTAGTTTTTTTGTCTCTTCCCTTAACTGACTGATTTCCCGCTCCAGTTCAGCAATGCACCTGCCAGTTTCGGCCGCATTCAGTTGACTTCCGGCTTCAAACAGAACCGTTTTTAGTTTTTCTAAAGCACTTTGTCCCGTATCATGATATTCGGAATTATTATTCGTTTTCATGCACCTCTGTTTAAAAAGGTAAGGTTTGCAAAATAAAGTAAAAATAGAATTTTATTTAAAATGAAAAAGGGAAAAAGGGCAAAATGATTTATAAATCAGGCAAAAATGTAAGTTTCTGATGTATCAGAACAACACGCTTTCAGTGATTGCAAACAGTGTCAATTCTTTGCACCAGTTCGTCAATACCGGCTAA
>CAZCPH010000197.1:0-6127 GCA_964500105.1 uncultured Mariniphaga sp.
CAAAAAACTCGTGGGGTGCCGACAGCAATAATTTTGGCGGTTATCTCAATCTTACCGAGGACTACGTTCGGCTAAAAACTGTTGCTGTTATGGTACACAAAGATGCCATCCCTGAAAATATCAGGCAAAAACTGGAATTGTAATGCGTGAATTTGTACTTACTTCGGAATACATTGAACTGGTGAAGCTGCTAAAACTGCTGAGTTTTGCAGAAACCGGCGGTCATGCAAAAATGATGGTTGAAGCAGGCGAAATTTTACTGAACGGTAACCCTGAATTTCGCAAACGGGCAAAATTGAGGGCAAATGACGTCATCGAAATTATGGGTGAAAAGATAAAAATTATTGCTTCCGGTCAGTAAGAGTAACTGTTTCATCGAATACTGTCATTCGTTAAATTTTCAACCAGTAAATTTTCCTGCGAAATTTCAATGGCTTTTTGCAACGTATTGTCAATTTGCCGGATAATCGGATAAAATCCTTCTTCACCAATAATATTTCGTGCAATATACGCTTTCAGCTGAGTTTGAATGATCTCTTTCGATTGTTGCAATCCTTTGGCGTCACGCTTAACCCCTTTTTCCTGGGCAAAATTCACAAATTCATTTAAAACATTCTGCTGGTTCAGGTATTGGTCGAACTCTTCACCTGTTTGAAATTGTGAAAGCTTTTCGCGGTTGCTGTCTGCATAGTTGTATGCAAAGGTATAAATCAATCCTTTCCGGTAAATCTGGTCAAAATAGGGTGAATTACCTGTGGTGTCGGCAGGAACAAAAATGTCAGGCATAATTCCTCCGCCGCCATACACAGTCCGGCCCGATTTGGTCTGATATTTCAGCGAGTCATTGAATTGAATGCTGTCGGCATGCAATTGTTCCATATGGCTGAAACGGGAATAGAGATCGTGGAAATATTCATCGTTTCCGTTTTCGTACGATTTTTGAATGGACCTGCCGCTTGGTGTATAAAAACGGGCAACGGTTAATCGAAGCGCCGAGCCGTCCATCAGCGGAATTTGTTCCTGCACCAGGCCTTTCCCAAACGAACGGCGGCCAATAACCAGTCCGCGGTCGTTATCCTGAATGGCGCCTGCAAAAATTTCACTGGCCGATGCCGAAAATTCATCAATCAGAACGTACACTTTTACGTCTTTCCAGCTGTTTCTGCCCGATGCATTGTATGTTTTGCGCGGTTGATTCAGCCCTTCGGTGTATAGAATAGGTTCACCTTTTTCCAGGAATTCGTCAATAATTTGCAACACAGATGAGAGCGAACCTCCGGGATTCTGGCGCAAATCAACAATGAGTTTTTCAGCTCCCGATTGTTTCAGCTTTCGCATTCCAAGCATGAACTCATCGTAGGTTGTTTCGGCAAAACGGTTCACTTTTATAAATCCGGTTTCGTTATCTATCATATAAGAAACATCAACACTGATTAGCGGAATATCGTCGCGGGTTATTTCAAATTCCAGTAGCTCGTCATAACCTTTCCTTGCCACACCCACTTTCACTTTTGTGTTTTTCTCGCCTCGCAGCAGGTTTAAAACAGTTGCATTCTGAACATCGACACCGGCAATCAGCGAGTCGTCAACCGCAACAATCCGGTCGCCGGGTAAAATACCTACTTTACTCGACGGGCCTCCTGAAACCACTTCAATTACACGAACAGTATCTTCCTGAATGGAGAACTGCACGCCAATTCCGGAAAAATTTCCCCGCATTTCTTCCTGTACTTCCTGCATATTTCTTGCTGGAATGTAGGCGGTGTGCGGATCGAGGTTTTCCAGTATTTCGGGAATTGTTTTTTCAATAATATCTGTTGTGTTAACACTGTCAACATACCCGTTTTCAATCAGGCGGAGTATGGAGGTAAGTTTGTTGGGTTTTGTATGGCCAATGGGATTAAAAACCGGTTGGCTGTTTTGTTTCAGCAGATTTCCGATGACAATTCCGGAAGCTACAGAAATGGCTATAAGTAAGGGGATTATTATGATTGTCTTTTTGTTCATTTATCGTCTTCTAATGTTTCCAGTTCCACTTGTTTTACTTCAATGTTTGCTCTTTTCAGCAAATTAATTCCGTCTTCGAGGCGGTAACTTTCGGTAAACACTACCCGTTTTATGCCGGCCTGAATAATGAGCTTTGAACATTCGAGGCAAGGCGAAGAGGTAACATAAAGCGTTGACCCTTCACTGCTGTTGCCCGATTTTGCTACTTTGGTTATGGCATTTGCCTCGGCATGTAAAACGTAGGGTTTGGTGTTATTATTTTCGTCTTCGCATATGTTTTCAAAACCCGATGGTGTTCCGTTGTATCCGTCAGAAATAATCATTTTGTTTTTAACAATTAACGCTCCCACTTTTCTGCGCTGGCAGTACGAGTTTTGCGACCAGATCATGGCCATTTTGAGGTAACGCTGGTCGAGCAATTTTTGTTTCTGATCGTTTTTCATCTTTTTTAATAAAATATTTGTCGCCCAATTATTAAATGGGTTACAAATGTAATACTCAATTTTAAAAATTGTTCATTTATGCGAACAGGGAAATTCAGCAGGCAAAAAAAAAGCCGCATAAATGCGACTTTTTCTTGCTATTTCGTTACGGTACTAATCTTTAATTAACAGCCACACATCTGAATACTCGGGGTATGTTTGCCGGATTTGTGTGACACGGGTGCGCGCGTCACCTTCGTTTTGATACGAGTTGACACAAACCCTGTAATACCCTGTTTCGCTGTGCAGAATAATAGGCGTAAAACCTTTGTTTAAAAGGGTTTCACGATAATTCTTTGCATTGTTTAACTGGCTGAACGAACCAAGAATAACAAAAAAGTTATTGGTTTCGTTAAGTGCCTTGTCTTCCTGAGTGGTGAAAGAAACCTGCTCTTTACGCATGGCAACAGGTTCGGTGTTTGTTGCTGGTGCAGGTTCTTCTTTAACCTGCGCAGGAGCCTGGGTTTGTGTGTCGCTGGCCGGAACCGTAAACACTTTGGGTTGTGCCGAAGGGTCGGTTGTGTATGGCGACTGGGCCAGTTCTTTTTTCGATTTACAGGCTGTAAATGCCAGACCTATAACAACAGCAGCTAAAATTATTCGGTTCATCTTTTTTCTGTTTTTGTTCAAATTAATTTAAAAACTCAAAAAGGTTTTCAATACTTTAAATATGGAATACCTTCTTAAAACTCAATTTTTTTTGAATTATTTCATAAAACTGAGGGCAAATATAAGCAAAACCAATGCGTTATTGTTCAGTTTTGCACTGAAGTTTTGCACAGGCATCTGTTTGCAACGAAGCTTAAACGTTAATAAATTTTATCTTCTTACTCCTGCTCCACCACCTCCGAAAAAGAACATTACTCCCAATAAAAACCCAAAGTTGTACCAACCACCTGTGTTGGGGAAAGCATAAATGGAATAATCGGTAAAAAGGCTGGCAATAAAGCTGAACAGAATGATAAATCCGTGCAGTAAGCCTTTAAAAAAGCCCGGAGGATTCAGCATTTGCTCCGGTGTTTGCGTTGCACAGCCGCTGAATAAAAAAATAATTGCAGCAAAAAGTAAAAAAAAGGCAATGCGATTTCTTGTAGTCATTGGATAGTAGTTTGAATTAAAATTCAAATTTACGGGAAAAAAGTAACAGAGGCAGAATATTACAGAAAAAAACTGAATGAAAACAACGTGCCGAATTCTAGAATCGTTTATTATATTTGTAAGGAAAGTTCATTCGGAAGTTGTTGCTGATTATTTTTTAACCGGATTGATGACGGAAGAGCGTTAATTTTTTTCTTTTGGAAAAGAAAAAGGAGAGTTACGATAATGGTTATCGGTACTTTCCCGGATTGTGAGCTGTGATTGAATTTTGTTTTAACACCAAATAACAGGTTGATGAATGAGAAACCCAAAGATCGGATTGGCAAAAGGAAACCAATAATATTGATTGTTGATGATGTTCCGAAAAATGTGCAAATACTGGGAACTTTACTAAAGAAAATTGAATGTGATCTGGCAGTTGCACTTAACGGAGAACAGGCATTAAATACAGTTGCCCGTGTAATACCCGATTTGATTTTGCTTGATATTATGATGCCGGGAATGGATGGCCATGAAGTATGCCGGCGGTTAAAAATGCAGGAAGAAACAAAGAATATTCCCATAATTTTTCTTTCGGCAAAGGCGGAAGCTGAAGATATTATGGCTGGCTATGAACTTGGTGCGGTGGATTATCTCACCAAACCTTTTATTGCAAGTGAGTTGCTCTCGCGGGTAAGAACCCACCTGGCACTGAAAAAAGTTAAGGAAAACCTGGAGGAAGAAATCGGTTCGAAGAATAAATTTTTTTCCATAATTTCACACGACCTCAAAGGGTCTTTGGGAATAATTCTGAGTTTTGTTCAGCTGCTGCAAAATAACCGGGAAACGCTCTCAGTGGGCGAAACCAACGAGTTGCTCGGCGACATTGAAAGTACCTCCAGAAATACACTGGATCTGCTTGAAAATCTTTTGGAATGGGCTAAATCGCAAACCGGAAGAATCAACTTCAATCCGGTTCAACTGGACCTTGCTGCAATGGTTGATGAGGCGTTGAACGGTTCGCGCGATGTTGCCAAAAGCAAGCATATAGAACTGAGCACAGCGTTTAGTACCCAAAATGTTTTTGCCGATCGCAATATGTTGTTGCTCATTATCCGGAACCTGGTTTCCAATGCCATAAAATTTACACACGGAGGTGGAAAAGTTTCTGTTGGCACGGCCCGTTTGAATGGCTCTGTCAGAATTTTTGTTTCAGACAATGGCGTGGGAATGGATACCGCAAAAACAGGACAGCTGTTTAAAATAGACAACAAAGTGTCTACACCGGGAACCGAAAATGAACAGGGGAACGGTCTTGGACTGATACTTTGCAAAGAATTTGTGCAACATCACGGAGGGGAAATCGGTATTGAAAGTGTTCCCGGAGAAGGAACCACGGTTTGGTTTACGCTTCCATTAAAAGGAAACGGCAGGATGAATTAAAAAAAATTACAATGCGAAAATCAGGGATTGGTAAACGGCCTTCGAGAGAACCCGCTTTTGCCGGAAAGTTTTATCAGGGAACGGCAAGTGCCCTGAAGAAGCAACTGGAAAAATTGTTTGCTGAAGCGAAACCACCCCTGAAGCCTTCAAAACCTCCGCAAGCCATTATTTCTCCCCATGCCGGTTATATTTTCAGCGGAAAGGTGGCTGCGGCTGCATTTAATCAGATTCCCGAAAACGCGGTTTACAAACGGGTTTTTGTTTTGGCATCGAGTCACCAGTACCTTTTTGGTGGCGCTGCAATTTACCGTTCAGGCAATTACAAAACACCTCTAGGCGAATTGCAGGTTGATGTGGATCTGGCTGCAAAACTGATTGAATCTGATGAAATTTTCCATGATTACGATGAAGCGCACCAAAACGAACACAGCCTCGAAGTTCAGCTGCCTTTCCTTCAACATAAACTGAAAAACGATTTTTTACTGGTGCCCATTATTTTGGGAACGAACAATCAATCCGACTGTAAAAATATTGCAACTGCACTTTCTCCTTATTTCACGCCCGAAAACCTTTTTGTTATCAGTACCGATTTTTCGCATTACCCGGAATACAATGATGCTGTGGATAACGATTTGCGCACCGCAGAAGCCATTTGTAGCAACATTCCAAAAAATCTTCTGCAGGTTCTGGAGCAGAATAAACAAAAGAGAATCAGTCATCTGGCAACATCACTGTGTGGCTGGACCTCAGTTTTAACCCTGATGTATTTAACACAGAGCAAAAATTTCGAATACAGGCTTGTCGATTATCAAAACTCCGGTGATGCGGAAATGTATGGTGATAAAGACCGGGTTGTTGGTTACTGGGCCATTGCAGTTCACCCGAAGGAAAAACCGTTTGAAGTATCGGAAGAAGAACAAACGGAATTGCTTCAAAAAGCCCGGAATGCGATCATTCATTTTCTGGAATCAGGAAATCGCAGCCGGTCCGAACCATCTAGTTTGGGCGGTGTACTGAAACAAATTGCCGGCGTTTTTGTGAGCGTTTACGTAAAGGACGAACTGCGCGGTTGTATTGGAAATTTTGCCAAAGACGAAATTCTGAACGACCTGGTGCAA
>CAZCPH010000198.1:0-6116 GCA_964500105.1 uncultured Mariniphaga sp.
TTTCCAGACCCGTGATGGTAAGGTTTTTCAGGCTCATCAGTGTCGATTCGTGCCTGACAAACGTTGAAGTTCCTTTCAGGATTTCAGGCTCCAAATCAAATTCCCGGTTGTGCAAAGTACTCCAAAGTTTCAAATTAATTGGGTTTCCTTCTCTAAATCCGGGCATTCCGTCGTTATCTTTAGCCGAAGCAGGTATGGAAATCACCCGGTTGGCAAAATGATAGGGCAGGAGCGAAAGGGCACCGACGCAAATATCGCCGTCGAAAACCGCCAGTTCGTCACCAACCTGCAGCAGATTGGCCGGCAGTCCGGTAATGTTGATGTTCATGTGATCCAACCCGTTTCCCAGAAAATCAGGAGTAAAATGGGTGGTTGGCACCGGTTGCGGCAGAACAGTCGTTGATTTCGGATAAGCTTCCTGAATCCAAAGCGTATCGTTTGCGGCAAGTTTAATTTTGTATCCTTTTCCCGGCTCAAAATTGCCGATGTCATTGTTCCATCCGCCCAACATTCCGTAATCTTCGATGGCTTTTCCCGCTTCGTTCTGCACTTTTTGCAGGGTTCCGCTGTTTATCAGCGGTTGCAGTACATCCATTGCATCCACGGCAGCCGGTTGCGGAAATCCCATGATATTCCATCCGGTGGTTAGCGGAATAGCAAAGGGGTAGTTAACCGGTGTGCCGCAAATTTCGATGCCGGCATCAACGGCAGCTTTAAATTTGTACCCTTCGGCAGGACTTATTTCCCCGATATCATCGTTCCATCCGCCCAACATTCCGTAATCTTCCAGCGCTTTGCCCGACTCATCCTGAATTTTCAGCAGCGAACCGTTTTCAATGAGGGGTTGAAACAGGTATTTCAGGTCAGCTGAATCGGGCTCTGAAGGAATGGAAAAGATGTTCCAGCCTGTTGCAAACTGCAGGTCGGTGCAGATTTCAGAGCAAATTTCAACGGTGAGATGGAGAACAACGGTTGAATCACAACCATTGATTGCATTGAACACATGAATGTATTCGCCTGTTTCTGTAATTGATTCGCTTCCAAACAGGTATGGGAGTTCGTCGTCGCAGACAGAAACGGCTGCAACCGTGTCAAATGACGGAAGGATTTCCAGATTGATATTAACAATACTGTCGCACCCATGGATGGTTTGGAATGTTTCGGTGTAAAAACCTGATTCTGTTATGGATTGTGACCCCAGAATATATGGAAGTTCACTTGTGCAAACACGAGTTAAAGGTAGTTCGGGTAATCCAGTAGTATTTCTGGTAAGAATTGGAATTTCAAGACCATACCATGATCCCAGGAATAATTTATTTTCTATTTGTGCATGAACAGCAAAAAAACTGGGTGCGCCCATTGGGTAATATTGCACAAAGTAATGCCGGCTTCCATCATAGTAATGTTGATTACTGCTGGTCACCCAGAAAAGGTCTCCCTCTTGAAGTCCCATACATGAAATCCAGTCATCGATATCTGCAATGGCTAAAAGATCTGTCCAATCGGCCATACTATATTCTGTTCCCAGTTCATTTTGAATATTTTCTGCAAAATTTCCGGTTTCAGAATAGTTGTTTGCAGTTGTTTGTAAAGACTGACATCCGTAAGGTGTTCCATACGAAGAATTTACCGAGACGATGAGAGAAAACATACTTTCCAGACCGTTTATTGTATCAGCTATGAAAAGACTTACTTCGTAATCACCGGCATCGGCATATGTATGCACCGGCTCATACTCAACAGAAGTATTTCCATCTCCAAAGTCCCAGAAAACCGAATCTGCATCGATGCTTTCGTTGATAAACACTACCGGGCTGTTGGTGCAGGAGACATCATTAGCTACAGAAAAACCAGCAATGGGCAATCCCTCTTTTTGAACTGTTTTGGACAGTACACTGCTCCAATGGTTACGGATATCAAGTGCTCTGAAATGAACGGTATAATCTCCTTTGGGAACCTGGTTGAGTGCTACCTCAAATTCGATTAAAGCGGGACTAACCGGTGAATCAAGAGTTACAAAAGTGTATTCTGTTGAGTCGTTTTCACCAATCATGTTTCCTGTAGCGTCCTCAATACGGTATTCATAAGCTTTTATCAGGTTGTTTTCCACAGAATCGACAATTTCCGGCAGTTTCACAAAGAACCGTGTAAGAGGTGATGACCAGTTCCCCCAATCATCTTTAAATCGCAGGGTAAAAACATTCAGTCCGTCGGCAAGTTGCGAAACATCAATTTGTTCGTTCAGAACAAATGTTTGCGTTGGTGAAATATCCTGGATTACTCCACCTTGATTATTTATTCGGTATTCCCACGCCACAATATCTTTTGGAGTATCGGAGATTTGTTTCTCCGGTAGTTTTACAAAGAAGCGGGTGAGCGGTGACGACCAATTGCCCCAGTCGTCTTTAAACCGTACCGTGAAAGTGTTCAGTCCGTCGGGTAGTTCTGCAACATTCAGTTGTTCTTCCAAAAGGAAAACCGAGGTTGGTGTCACTTCAGACAAGACAGCAGGTTGATTGTTAATTTTGTATTCCCAGGCCACTATGTTTTTTAGGTCAGGGGAAATTTGCTGTTCCGGCAATTTTACAAAGAACCGGGTGAGCGGTGACGACCAGTTTCCGAAGTCATCGCGAAATCGCAATGTAATTGTGTTCAATCCATCAGAAAGAGATGAGACGTCCAGCAATTCATCCAGTGAAAAAGAAGAGCCCGGAGTTATTTCGTTCTTAATCCGGTTTTCATTGTTAAACTGGTATTCCCAGGCTATAATGTTTTTGGGCTCTTGTGAAATTTGCTGCTCCGGCAGTTTCACAAAAAATCGGGTGAGCGGTGGCGACCAGGCGCCTTTATCGTCAACAAATCGCAGTGTAAGCGAATTTAGTCCGTCGGGCAGATGGGAGGCATCAGCCTGAATGGTTAATTCAAAACTTTCGGCCGGAGCAATCGTTTCAGTTGTTTTATCGCTGAACCCGGCATTAAACCAGTATTCATAACTCCGGATACTGGTTTGTCCAGAAACCAGAATTCCCCACCCGATGAACAAGCATATCAAAAGATAGTTTTTCATTGGGTTCGTTTTAGTTGTTTTGAGCTTCAACCGTAACTTTTACGTTCAGTTTTCCCTCAGTATCCGTTTTGGTTGCGATATCTTCAATGGTTATGTGCGGATTAAACGGCACACCTCCATCTTTCCAGGGCATAACTGTTCCGTAAATTCCAATATCGGTTCCGTCGCTTCCGGCATTTTTCCCCGGTGAAGTTTCCTGCAAATGAAAATCGAAATCGTAACTGAAAGCCCCTCCGGTATAATTCACAAAAATACTTTCCAATGGCTGCTGGTCAATGTTGTCAGTTTCTCCCAAATAGGTATTAACAAACAGGTTGTTTTTAACGGTGTTTGCCGAATTGTTGTAAAACAGATAGGTTCCTGTGTGTATAAATACATTGTTTTGGATGGTACAAGATGTTATCTCCTGAAACATTAAACTATTGGGAATAAGAACAACATTGTTGGAAATTAAAACATTGTTGTTAAAGTCTTGAATATTGTGCAGAATATTCTTTTCAATAAGCACATTTTGTGCATCACCTCCCACTATTTCTCCTCTGATAATATTTTCGGAAATGAGCAGTTGTTCTGCCAGTGATGGAGAGGAACCGTAGTAATCACTATAGTATAGTTTAATAGTATTTACATTGCAACGGCTGATTTCAATATTGGTTATGTTTGAATTCGTTTTCGATGTGCCAAAATTTATATTCCCTGATAAGTAGAAACCTGAAAACCTGGAAGTATCTGAACCGGTGATTAGTGCTATACTGCCGGTAATTTCTGTTCGGCCGGTTGCCTGGGAATAAGTCGGATGATGACCGGCGCCAATCATGGTTAGTTTTTTGTCTATGGTGATGTTGCCCATATTAAAAGTACCGCCGGGCAGGTACAGCGTGTCTCCCTGTTGTGTTGCAGCAAATGCGGCACCAAATGTACCATAGACCTTCGCAGAATCACCGTTCTGAACAATAAAGCGCAGTTGCGCAGTTACAGTACCTGAAATTGCCAGAAGGCAAATGATTAAAATGGAGTTTTTCAAAGTTTTCATTTTAAAAAGTTTAAGGTGAGTATTTTATTGATTTTTTTAGCGGGTTTGTGCTTCAACCTGCACCTTGATGTTTATTTTCCCTTCTTCGTCGGTTTGTTTCGAAACAGAATCCTGGATAATTCTCGGAGTAAACGGTACACCACCTTCTTTGTATGGAACTGCTGTGCCGTAAATACCAATATCATAACCATCCGTGCCGGCAGCAATGCCAACAGATCCGGCTTTCAGATGATAGTCTCCCGTTTCAAAACCGACAAATACTTCATTAATAGGCTGGTTGAAAATATTATTTTCCCAGATATTCAAATCCGTTTGCGGATGGATGTTAAGATTGGCAACAAAAATGTTGTTTTGGAAAAGGTTATTCTGACTATTACTGTAAATTGGATAAGCGCCATATCTAAAAAAATTATTCCTGAACAATACCGAATTAATCGTGTACAATGTATAATAGTCTCTAACCAATATATTATTAAGAAAAGTAACATTCCCATCGAAATTTGACAGATTCCCGTGAATAATATTTTTGGTAAATGTTACATGTTTTGCGTTTTTTCCGTCAACACTGCTAATTACCGATTCATCAATTGTTATTTGATTTGCCGGAGAAGGATTTTTATAGCCCAGAATTAATGTTTGTGTCAGCTTGCACCGGGTGATGGAAATGTTTGTCACACTATCGTTGGTGGCATTTGTACCAATGTAAAGGTTAACAAATTGAAAACCGTGTAATGAAGTACCATCCGAACCTTTCAGCAGCCGAATATTGCCATTGAGGTGTGAAAACAGACGGTCGTGGATAGATGCGGTATCGTGCCCCACTCCAATAATTGTAACCGGTTTATCGATATCGATGTTGCCGGTATTGTAGGTTCCGCCAGGAAGATAAATCGTATCGCCGGCCTGGGTGTTTTGCCAGGCTTTTGCCCAATCGGTATAAAAGCTGGCTGTTCCGTTACTTTGCACGGCGATGGTTTTTTGTGCAGAAACGGCAACAGCAATTGCCATACAGAATAAAAAGAGCGTTGATTTTTTCATTTTGCTGAATTATTAAAGGTTTGTTTTTTTTGATCTTCAGTTTACAGAACGAAATTATTGTTTTGGAATGGTTAAGCATGTTTAAAAGGTAAATTGAATATTCAAATCGTAAAAAAGACACAAAAAAAGCAGGCTTTGAGGCCTGCTTTATATCTATACTACTGTTGTAGCACAATTTTTCGGTGATGAATCTCTTCGCCAAATTTTAGCTGAACATAGTACATACCGGGTACTGCTCTCTGACCGTTTTGGGCTTTTCCCTCCCAGGTTAATCGGTGTGTTCCGCTGTTCATTTTTTGATGGTGGAGAAGTGTTGCCGTTCGCTGACCCAGGTGGTTGAATATATACCCCTCAACTTCGGTATCCTGAGTAAGACTGAACTCTATTGTAACTTCCTTTTTAAACGGGTTGGGAAAACAGTTGATTTCTGTCTCACTCAAACTCATCAGATTATTTGTGCTTGTTGTGGCATATTTCTCCAGACTAATCAGGGTGGATTCATTTTTCACAAATGTGGAAGTTCCTTTCACAATCTCCGGATTTAGCACGAATTCTTTGTTTTGGGCTGAGCTCCAAAGCTTCAGTGAAAACGGATTTCCTTCCGTGAATCCAGGCATGCCAAACGCATCAGCCGATGAAACGGCAATGCTGACTGCCTGATTGCTGAAATGATGTGGCATTAATGTTATGGCACCTGCGCAAATATTACCGTCAAAAACAGCAAGTTCATCTCCCGGTTTAAAAAAAGGTTCGGAAAGGTCACCAATGTTGATGTTCATGTGATCCACGCCATTCCCCCCAAAAACAGTTTTAAAATAGCTTGTTAGAACAGCATCAGTTTGGGTATTGGACGATTTTGGATAGGTCTCCTCAATAACGATGCTGCTGGCAGCCGATAATTTTATTTTATACCCTTTGCCGGGAATGAAATCTCCGATGTTGTTTACCCAGCCTCCCAGAAATCCAAAGTCTTCTATG
>CAZCPH010000199.1:0-6093 GCA_964500105.1 uncultured Mariniphaga sp.
GGTCAGGGCAGTCAATACAACCTTTTAGAAGCAGCAAAAATTCTGGAATGATTTAAAAGGAATTACAGACCCGGAGCAGAAACGAAAGATTATTGGCCGTAATTTTATTGAAGTTTTTGATGCTGAAGCTCACAAAATTCAGAATGTGAAATGGCTGGCACAGGGAACCATTTACCCCGATGTTATCGAATCAATTTCAGTAAACGGTCCGTCTGCAACCATAAAGTCGCACCATAACGTGGGAGGTCTTCCCGAAAAAATGCACCTAAAAGTTGTTGAACCGTTGCGCCTGCTGTTTAAAGACGAAGTGCGCCGAGTTGGTAAGGCTCTGGAAATTAAACAGGAGTTGCTGGGACGCCATCCGTTTCCCGGCCCCGGGCTCGGAATTCGCATTTTGGGTGATATTACTCCCGAAAAAGTGAGAATGCTGCAGGAAGCCGATGCCATTTTTATTAACGGACTGAAAAACTGGGGTTTGTACGACAAAGTATGGCAGGCAGGTGTAATGCTGCTCCCTATTCAATCGGTTGGTGTAATGGGCGACGAACGTACCTATGAAAACACAGTAGTTTTGCGGGCTGTCGCGTCAACCGATGGTATGACCGCAGACTGGGTGCATCTCCCCTACGACTTTCTTGCAAAAATGTCAAATGAAATTATTAACAAAGTGCGGGGAATTAATCGCGTAGTTTACGATATCAGCTCAAAACCACCCGCAACAATTGAGTGGGAATAAACGTTTCTCAAAGTGAAAACAAAAATGTAACAAAATGAAATCCACATTCGAAAATTTTATTCAGAAAAACTCCTTCAGGGTTATTGTAACACTTTTTTTGGCTGCCTCCAATGTTTTCAATCCGTCCGGTTTAATTGCACAGGAAGCGGTGCAAAAAAATCAGATGAAATTTGGCAGGCTTCTTCGTCTTGTGGATGGTTACTATGTTAATCCGGCAGATGTAGATGAGCTTACAGAAAAAGCAATTGTTCACTTGCTGAGTGAACTGGATCCGCATTCGGTTTACATTTCGAAAGAAGAAGTGGATAAAATGAACGAACCGCTTCAGGGAAATTTTGAAGGAATTGGGATTTCTTTTAATATTTTCAAGGACACGCTGCTGGTAACTTCAATTATTCCGGGCGGGCCTTCTGAAAAAGTTGGACTACGGGCCGGCGACAGGATTGTTGAGGTGGACGGGAAAAACATAGCCGGAAAAGGATTGAAAAACAGCGATGTAATGGATATGCTCAGGGGTGATAAAGGAACAACTGTTGACATTTCTGTTTCACGCCGCAGTGTTGGTGAACTGCTGGATTTTAGCATTATACGCGATAAAATTCCGATTTTTAGCCTCGATGCTTCTTTTATGCTCGATGAAGAGACCGGATTCATAAAACTGAATAAATTTTCGGCCACCACTACCGAAGAATTTACCAAAGCAATGAACGAGCTAAAACAACAAAACTTAAAAAATCTAATTCTGGATTTGCGTGGAAATGGCGGTGGATACCTGAAAACAGCCATAGAAATTTCAGACCAGTTTCTTGGCGACAGCAAATTAATTGTGTACACCGATGGTGTAAACGAACCACGTCGCGATTACAAGGCCACTTCAGGAGGAATGTTCAAGGAAGGTAATCTGGTTGTTCTGGTGGACGAATCTTCAGCGTCTGCCAGCGAAATTGTTTCGGGTGCAGTACAGGACTGGGATCGCGGATTAATAGTCGGGCGACGCTCATTTGGCAAAGGATTGGTGCAAAAACCCTACTTTTTAACCGATGGCTCGATGGTGCGGCTAACAACAGCTCATTATTATACACCAAGCGGACGAAGCATTCAAAAACCCTACGAAAACGGAGTGGAAGAATACAAACGTGATTACCTCGACCGCCTCAGCTCGGGACAGTTGTTCAGCGCCGACAGCATTCAGCTTGACGACTCACTGAAATTTAAAACGCTGGTCAATGGCCGCGATGTATATGCCGGAGGAGGAGTTATGCCTGACATTTTTGTTCCCATGGACACTTCGTCGCATTACAGGTATTATAACCGTTTAAGAAGAACAAACATTGTTTACAACTTCATTCTTGATTATGTAGATCAGCACAGGGCTGAACTAAAAAGCAAATACGCTGAAATTGAAACTTTCAATAACAAATTTGAGGTTTCGCAGGAAATGATCAACTCAATTGTTGCCCAGGGTGAGAAAGAAGGAATTGAAAAAGATCAGGAAAGCCTGGATTTCACCCTTGATTCAATGAAGAGGGAAATTAAAGCTCTGATAGCCCGCGACATCTTTTCCTTAAACGACTACTTCAAAATCTTGTTTCAGGACGATGAAGCGGTTTTAAAAGCCCTGGAAGTGATCAAAAACAAAGAACACTACAAAAATCTGCTGGTGTCCGTAGAATAGGTAAAAATGACAGAGTTTTTAACCACCTGGATGTGGGAAAACAGAATTGAACTACTGGGAGCAATACTTGGGCTGGCCTATATTCTTTTTTCAATAAAACAACACATTTTAACCTGGCCAACTGGTCTTCTTACATCACTTCTGTACATTGTTGTCTTTTTTCAGTCGGGTTTTTATGCCGATATGGGGCTACAGGTTTATTACGTGGCAATCAGCATTTATGGCTGGTATTTTTGGCTCAGGGGAAGCAATAAAAAAGCAGCTTCAGGAGAAACTGTCCGGCCGGGAAAGATTCCAAAAAAAGCACTGATATACAGCATTTTTGCAACTATTGCAATTTACTTTGGGTTGCTTTTCATTTTACTCAACTTTACCGATTCAACCGTTCCCTATATGGATTCTTTAACAACCGCACTAAGTATTACAGCCACCTGGATGCTGGCTAAAAAGTATATCGAACACTGGCTTATCTGGATTTTTGTTGATTTACTTTCTGCCGGCTTATATGCGTATAAAGAACTGTGGCCAACAGTTGTTTTGTTTGTGGTTTACACCCTGATGGCTGTTTTGGGCTACAAGGAATGGAAAAAAGATTTAACCGAAAGATATTGAAAACTGATACAAAAACTATAGTCATCACCGGAGCCGAATCAACCGGAAAGAGTGTGCTCACCCAGTGGCTTGCAAGCCATTTTCAAGTGCCTTTTATTCCCGAACTGGCGCGAACCTACGTGGAAAGCCTCCACAGGAAGTATAATTATTCAGATATTGAAAAAATTGCACAAATGCAGATCCAGGAACTTCAGGAATTAAAAAAAACAGATTATCCCTGGATATTTGCGGACACCTGGCTTATTATTACAAAAATATGGTTTGAAGAAGTTTTTGGTCGTTATCCCGATTGGCTGGAAAACGCAATCAAAGATACCAGCATCGATCTGTTTTTGGTTTGCGACACTGATTTGCCATGGATTCCCGATCCGGTTCGGGAAAACGGTGGTGAACGACGACTTTACCTTCAGAAAAGGTACATCGAGAGTATAGAACAATATGGTTTCAGACACAAAATTGTGTCGGGACAAAATGATCAACGGTTCAGAAACGCTTTAATCTCTTTACAATCGGCATAAACCAAAGCGTACCTGACTTGTTTTGAAACCGGAAGATTTATTGAAATGATTTGTTTAATTTTGCATTTAACCTTAAAATATTGACGATGACAACCCAGGAATTTGACAGTAAATTATCGCAAACCATAGAATGCTTGAGTGATCCGGAAACATACGATGTGGTTTGCCACGAGCACCGTCTGGGTGAACCCCTGCCTTCCATCAAAAAACTTCAGAAAGTAATTGATCTGGTCAGGGAAATTTTATTCCCCGGTTATTTTGGAAACACTTCGCTAAGGCCAAATACAACCCGCCATTACATGGGTGTTTATGTTGACGAATTGTATGAACTTCTGAGTCAGGAAATTCTGGCCGGGATGTGTTTTGAATGCCAGGAAAATAACGCCGACAAAGTAAAAAAGCATACGGCGAAATCCAAGGACATTGCAGTTCGGTTTATCGAATACCTGCCGGAAATCAGAAGAAAACTGGTTACAGACGTCAATGCAACCTATTTAAACGACCCGGCAGCACGAAATGTAGGAGAAGTTATTTTCTGTTACCCGGGAATAAGAGCCATAACAAATTACCGCATGGCACACAAACTACTCGAGCTTGAAGTACCGCTCATTCCCCGGTATATTTCTGAAATGGCCCACAACGAAACCGGAATCGACATTCATCCGCGTGCACAAATTGGCGAAAGTTTTACCATCGACCACGGAACAGGAGTGGTTATCGGCTCAACCAGTATTATTGGCAACAACGTTAAAATCTATCAGGGTGTAACACTGGGAGCAAAAAGTTTTCCGCTCGATGAAGACGGAAACCCGATTAAGGGAATCCCGCGCCATCCGATTGTGGAAGATAACGTGGTAATTTACTCGGGAGCAACAATTCTGGGACGAATAACAATAGGGAAAAATTCGGTAATTGGCGGAAATGTGTGGGTTACCAGCAGCATTCCACCCAATTCAAAACTGGTTCAGTCGCGACCGAAAGAGCTCACGTTTACTGATGGCTTAGGTATTTAATGCATAAAATCAACATTTTGGAAAACTTTAAACTTACAGCAAAAACTTTTTCCGGACTGGAGAATGTTTTAGCCAAAGAAATTGAGACTATCGGAGGAAAAAACATTCAAACAGGCCGCAGAGCTGTGTTTTACGAGGGTGATCTGGAGACCATCTACAAATCCAATTACTGCGTGAGAACAGCACTTCGGGTTTTGCGGGAAATAGCAGTATTTCAATTTAACGATGTTGATCAGTTTTACTTGAGATGCACTGAAGTGAACTGGCTAAAGTATTTTCTGGTTAACCAGAGTTTCGTAGTCACCAGCACCGTATCGCAGTCCAAAGAATTTCGCAATTCCATGTTCGCATCGTTGAAGGTGAAAGATGCAATTGCCGACCATTTTCGAAAAAAAACCGGAAGCAGGCCAAATGTTGACACACAAAATCCTGAAATATTCATTCATGCACACATAAGCAAAAACACCTGCATTTTATCGCTCGATAGTTCGGGAGAATCTTTGCATAAAAGAGGTTACCGTTCTGTTCAGGGCAAAGCACCATTAAGCGAAGTGCTTGCTGCAGGAATGATCCTTTTATCGGGCTGGGATGGCACAACAGATTTTATTGATCCCATGTGTGGTTCAGGAACTTTACCGATTGAAGCAGCCATGATTGCCCAAAACATTGCTCCGGGCCGATTCAGAAAAGAGTTTGCCTTTGAAAACTGGCCGGGGTACAATGCCAGAATGTTAGAAAATATAAAAGCCGCTCAGCAAACTAAACCGTTCACAAAGAAAATATATGCTTCTGATATTTTGAGGGAAAATGTTTTGGCTGCGCAAACCAATGCACGGAGGGCACGCGTGTTTTCAGCAATTGAATTTCGGGTAAGCGATATGCAGGACCTGCAAATAACAAGCGACAACGCCACCGTAATTATAAATCCACCTTACGGAGAAAGGTTAATACAAAACAATATGGATGCACTTTACTCCATGATTGGAGAAAGGCTCAAACACCAGTTTGCCGGCAATACAGCATGGATTCTAACCTCTTCTAACGAGTACCTCAAGAATATTGGATTAAAACCAGGCAAAAAAATAAAAGTATTCAACGGCGCGCTGGAATGCACCTATTCAAAATATGAGCTATTCCGCGGAAAATGGGCACAGAAATAACACGCAGTGCAATGACTGCCTAAATAAATTAGGATTAAAATTTCTGGAAAGGAAACTATTTACGGTCTTCTTCAAAAATGTCTTTCTGGCGAGTGATAGGTTTAGCATCACCTCCACCGCGCACTTTTAACATTTCATTAGTAGTTAAAACCTCAAAACCTTGGAAATTACTTTTTTCGGATTTATTAAAAAACCTTTTCATCGCAAATACATTTAATTCGTTAAACTTGAAAAACACACATTCTATATATATATTCCGAAAAAAGGAAAAAGGTAACCCTCAAATTGGAAAAAAATTGAAAAAAAATTACTTTTATCGGGAACAAAAAGCCGGAATGAGAACAAAAACGACAATATTGCTACTGATCTTCATAAACCT
>CAZCPH010000200.1:0-6092 GCA_964500105.1 uncultured Mariniphaga sp.
TAATGCGAGCGGTTCATCGTAAATCATTACCGGCACAATGGCTGTATTGCCTTTTACCAGGTCGAACCCTGCTTTTTTCATTTTATCCCTGAAATATTTGGCGTTTTTCATGGTTTTGGCTTGCAGCTTGTTCGATTCCGTAAGCATCTCCAGCACCTTCATTGTTGCACCAACCGTAGCCGGTGCCAGTGTATTTGAAAACAGATACGGACGTGACCGCTGCCTCAGCATTTCAATAATTTCCTTACGGCCCGAAGTGCAGCCACCGTTTCCACCACCCAGTGCTTTTCCAAAAGTTGTGGTAATAATGTCGATTTTACCAAGCAGACCGAAATGCTCTGCCGTTCCGCGACCGTTTTTCCCAATGTAGCCAGTGGCGTGCGAATCGTCAACCATCACCAGCGCATCATACTTATCGGCCAGTTCCACAATTTTGGGCAGTTTGGCTATGTCGCCGTCCATTGAAAAAACGCCGTCGGTAACAATCAACCGGTATTTGGCTTCCGAAGCTTCTTTCAGACATTTTTCCAGTTCTTTCATATTGGAATGTTTGTAACGAAAACGTTGCGCCTTGCACAGCCGCACTCCGTCGATGATGGAAGCATGGTTCAGTTCATCGGAAATAATGGCCGAATCTTCGCCCAGCAGCGGCTCAAAAACTCCACCGTTGGCATCGAAACAGGCACAGTATAAAATGGTGTCCTCCGTTCCCAGAAACTCTGAGACTTTTTGTTCCAGTTCCTTGTGAATCTCCTGTGTTCCGCAGATAAACCGCACTGAAGACAAGCCGAAACCCCAGTAATTCATCACTTCCTGGGCAGCTTTTACCACTTCGGGGTGGTTAGCCAGTCCCAAATAGTTATTTGCACAAAAATTCAGCACCGTTTCACCGGTAGTTACGCGGATTTCGGAATCCTGCGCCGAGGAAATTATTCGCTCTGATTTATATAATCCCTGCTCTTTTAACTCTTCAAGCGTTTTGAGCAGATCCTGTTTCATTTGGCCGTACATAGTATTAAATTTTTCTTCTGCAAAATAAATAAACAATTCGCAGATTTAGGGTAACTTATAACAGAAATGAAAGGTCAATAACACATTACTTCCAGAAAAAAAGCAACTTTTTTGAATGGAATGAACGAATTCACAATGATTTCACTGAATACCTTTCACCCATTTCTAAAAAATTTATACTTTTGCAACACTTTTTTCGGACCATGGGCTGGAGATCAAAATACGATGTGGAGTTTAAAGGCCTTAAAGAAGGCCTGCACGAGTTCGAATTTGAAGTTCAGGACACGTTCTTTGAACACTTTGAACAGGGACTGGTTAGCGTGGGCAACATTGACGTTAAAGTAAAACTGGAAAAAAGAAGTTCTTTTATGAAACTCTTTTTCAAGCTTAACGGTTGGGTGGAACTCACCTGCGACCGCTGCCTCGAAAATTACCGGCAGAAGGTAAAACACAAAAGCGAGCTTTTTGTAAAGTTCGGTGAAGATGATTATGAAGATGACGAAATCATCTGGGTTTTACCTGAAGAACACCACATTAACCTGGCCCAGTTAATTTACGAATACATTGTTTTAAGTATTCCGATAAGACATGTGCATCCCGGGAAAAAGGGAGCGAACAGCTGCAATGCTGAAATGTTGGAAGCACTGAAAAAGTACAAACATAAAGAAGAGACAGAACAAATAACTGACCCGCGATGGGCAGCATTAAAAAACTGGAATAGTAATTAAAATTGAAATATCATGGCACATCCAAAGAGCAGAACATCGAAAACGAGAAGGGATAAAAGACGTACGCATTACAAAGCATCCCTACCAACACTTGCTACTTGTTCAAACTGCGGGGCAACGGTAAAATACCATCACATTTGTCCTGAATGCGGATATTACAGAGGCAAGCAGGTAATTGAAAAAGAAATTGCAGTTTAAGGAAAAGCTGGTCAGGTTCAACCGACCAGCTTTTTTTTGACCCCTATGGCAGACTTTTCGAACCCAACAATTGATTGTTCAGCAAAAACTTAAGTATAATTTAACTTCCGTCCGCTTTCTGTCCTAATCCACCCATTTCCGTCTTTTAATCATTATATCTTCACCCCTGAAATCAAATTTTACTATCGTATGGCAAAAATAAGGGCAGCAATTACCGGTGTTGGCGCATATTTACCCGAATACCGGTTAACCAACGAAGAGCTAAGCACCATGGTTGATACCTCAGACGAATGGATTATGCAGCGCATCGGAATCAAAGAACGCCGCATTCTGAAAGATGAGGGAAAAGGCACCAGTTTTTTGGGTACAGAAGCAGTTAAGGAGCTGTTGAAAAAAACAAACACTTCACCCGACGAGGTGGATTTACTCATTTGTGCCACCATCACCCCCGATATGCCCTTTCCGGCAACGGCAAACATTATTGCACACAAAACAGGCATCCACAATGCATGGAGCTTCGACCTGAATGCCGCCTGCTCCGGGTTTATTTTTGCCCTGGCAACAGCCACACAGTTCATAGAATCGGGCCGCTACCGCAAAGTGATTGTGGTGGGCGCCGACAAAATGTCGTCCATAACCAATTACAAAGACCGCACAACCTGCCCGCTGTTTGGCGATGCAGGTACAGCAGTTTTGCTGGAACCTACCATCGAAGAAGTTGGGGTGATGGATTACATTCACCATGTTAACGGCCTGGGACGCCATCATCTGCACATGAAAGCCGGCGGATCGCTGCGACCGGCATCATGCGAAACTGTTGAAAACGACGAACACTTTGTTTACCAGGAAGGTCAAACCGTTTTTAAATATGCAGTTACCGGCATGGCCGACGTGGCTGCTGATATAATGGAAAGGCACAACCTGAAACCCGAAGACGTTGCCTGGCTGGTTCCGCATCAGGCCAACCTGCGTATAATTGACGCCACTGCCCGGCGAATGGGTGTCAGCAAAAACAAAGTGATGATTAACATTGAAAAATATGGCAACACAACCGCCGCAACCATTCCACTTTGCCTTTGGGATTTCGAAAAACAGCTGAAAAAAGGCGACAATATAATTCTGGCAGCATTTGGTGCCGGATTTACCTGGGGAAGCGTTTACCTGAAATGGGCATACGACAGTAACTGACAGATTCCTTCAGAACAAACAAAGTATTTTAAGCAAAATTGATTGCCGGGAAAACGCACAAAATTTCGCCCGTGCATTGCTGTACAGGGAATTATTTGTAATTTCAGCCGGAATTTTACCGAAACAGAGAATATTTTCGTTGAAATTCAGTTTAATTGAAAATTTTTAACAAAAACGGAACCAGCCAATTGCTCCGGAATGTGCGCCGGGGTTATTGAAAGTTCCGGTTTCGGGGAATACAGCAAAAAATGAAATTTACAATGGCAAAACAAACATCCAGCTACAACGAAAACCTCAACCAGTCAATAAATTTAATTAACGAAGGCACGCTGATAAAGGGAGATATCTCTGCCAACGGTGACATCCGGATTGACGGAGAACTCAGGGGAAACATCAATGCCCGCGGAAGACTGGTAATTGGCCCGAAAGGAAAGGTTGAAGGCGAAATTGACTGCAACAACATTGAGGTTTCAGGGTATATCAAAGGTAAAATAGCCGTTTCGGAATTGCTGACAATGAAATCTTCGGCACGAATCTACGGAGACGTTGTTGCCGGAAAGTTGTCGGTTGAGCCGGGTTCGCTTTTCACCGGAACCTGTACCATGGGAGATTCCAAAGAAAAAAATGAAAAACCAGTTCAAAAAGAACAAAAACAAATTTGATTCTTTCATTCGTTATTCCAATCTCGCTTTCGAAATGATGGCGATAATTGTCATTGGAACATTTCTCGGATTCAAAATTGACCAATGGATGGAAAACGAATTTAAAGGATTTACCCTGGGATTTATGATTCTATCGGTAATTGGCTCAGTGATTTATGGCACCCGTAATCTTTTAAAAAAATGAACAGCGATTTTTCAAAATTTTTAATTAAAACAATTGCTGCAACAGCTGTTTTGGCAATTGCAGGATTTTTGGCATTTACTTTTCTTTTTCCGGATAAATACCTGCCGGTTCTACCCTGGATGCTTGTTTTTTTTGCCCTGGTAACCTTAATAACCTATTATGCACAACTCAGGGTTGCTCAAAAAGATTTTGGCCGGTTTACCCGAAACAGTATGCTGGTTTCTTTTTTGAGGCTGGTTATCTATTCCGTTTTTGCTTTTATCTATTTGTCTCAAAAAAATGATCGGGCAGCCGTTTTTGTTGTGTGCCTGGCTGTAACCTATCTGGTTTTTACATTTTTAGAAGTTTCCGATCTCTCCAGGGTTGCGAAACAAAACCGGATTCAGAGTAAATAATCAAACCGAATATTTTGAAAAAAATACCAAAGAATCTTTTATTTATGAATTAATGTCCAAATAAATCATCCTGCGTGGAAAAAACTTTTATTTTTGTGCTGCTTGAATAAGAAAAAAAACTATGCCTACTTTTTACAAGGAATTGTTATTGACCTTTTTACTGGCAATTTTCTGGTTAAATCCGGCAACAGCCATTGCTGAGGAGGCAACAAACGGCCACCCCGCCAACGAAGAACACGCCGAAGAAAAATTTAATGCCGGTGAATTTGTAATCGAGCATGTTTTGGATGCTTACGACTGGCACATCGCGTCGGTTGGAGAGAAACACATCAGTGTGCCATTGCCTGTAATTCTTTACAGCCAATACCCTGAACTGCACGAAGGAAAAAAGCTGCATATTTTTATGTCATCCAAATTTCATCACGGACATGATGACTACAGGGGTTTTCGCCTTTCGCACAGCGAAAAACATAAGGGAAAAATTGTTGAGCTGGATGCGCAGGGAAACGAAATCGGGCGACCGCTCGACCTTTCCATAACCAAAGCCATTGCGGGTGCTATGGTTTCTGTAATTGTACTGTTCTTTCTGCTGTTTACGGCGGTTCGGGCAGCAAAACACAACCGGGGCAGAGCACCTTCCGGCATTCAAAACCTGATTGAGCCGGTAATTGTTTTTATTCGCGACGAAATAGCCAGACCTTCTATTGGCGAAAAAAACTACAAAAAATTTATGGCTCCGCTTCTCACACTCTTCTTTTTTATATTGCTGAACAACTTACTTGGCCTTATTCCCATATTCCCGTTTGGAGCCAATGTTACCGGAAACATTGCCGTAACTATGGTTTTGGCTTTATTCACTTTTGCTGTAACCAACATCAGCGGAAACAAGCATTACTGGAAAGAAATTTTTAATCCGGATGTACCCACGTGGCTGAAAATACCAATTCCGTTGATGCCTCTGCTGGAAGTAACCGGTATGATCACAAAACCTTTTGTTTTAATGGTGCGTTTATTTGCCAACATGCTGGCCGGTCACCTTATTGTTACCGTTTTTCTTAGTCTGATTTTCATATTCAGCAACTTAATGGGACCTGCAGCAGGTTACGGAGTAAGTCCGGTTTCCATTCTGTTTTCCGTATTTATTATGCTGCTCGATGTATTGGTTTCATTTATACAAGCTTATGTTTTTACCCTGTTGTCGGCAATCTATTTTGGAATGGCCACAGCAGATCATCATTAATATTAATTTTATAAATTAAATGCTATGTTATCAGCTATTTTAAGCGTATTGCTACAAGCCACAGCAGGTGCACTTAGCCTGAGCGAATTCGGCGCAGCTCTTGGAGCCGGGCTTACCGCTTTTGGTGCAGCTTACGGAATCAGCCGCATTGGTGCAAGTGCAATGGAAGCCATTGCCCGCCAACCGGAAGCAAGCGGAGACATTCGGTCAAACATGATTGTTTCTGCAGCACTGATCGAAGGTGTTTCCTTCTTTGCCGTAATTGTGTGTGCACTTATTCTGTTTGTGTAGCAACCGTTTTTCAGGCAGCAGTTTTTGGGATTGCCAAAGACTCGCTGCCTTTGAACAGAACTTGGGAAATTAAAAATATAAAAGAAAAATTATGGAACTGGTTACTCCTAATTTAGGGACAATTTTCTGGATGGTCATCATTTTTGGAGTGGTGGCATTTGTGCTGAAAAAATTTGCATGGAAGCCCATTCTGAA
>CAZCPH010000201.1:0-6050 GCA_964500105.1 uncultured Mariniphaga sp.
ATGGCGGAAACAAAGGATTGCCGGTTTCTTCGTCGTACATATTGGCAACAATCACATTGGTTTCGTAACTGTTCATAACGTCCATCATCACTTGCTTGCCATAAACCACCTCCCAGTTTCCGGGAATCAGCAGGTCGTAATCCATTGCCTGAACGATCTGCGGAAATATTTTCCCCTGAGAACGCACACTGGCGCCACTTCCCTGAATCAGATCGCCGCCGTCAACCAGAATGGTCCCTTCGGGATTCTGTTTCCTGATGCTGTCTGCAAGCGTTTTGATGTGAGCCATACCCCCTGCCCTTCTGAAAACAAGGCTGTCGTTTTCCACAAAAAGTTCGTTATGAGAATTCAGATATGCGTGAATATCTGCCGTTTGCAATATAGTAATGACTTCCTGGTTCATTTTACTTCTATCGTTTTGGCAGGCAGCTAATGCAATTCCTGCAATGATTATTAAAACTAATATATTTTTCATTTTTTATTGTTTAAGGTGTGTAATTCCTGCCGAAATAAAAATTCCGCTGAGAGTTATGCGCAGAATTAGAACGGAAATACCGTTCACTGTAATATGTTTATTCATTGTTCTTTCTCTGTTATTGATGACTAATTTAACACAATTTAAATCGTGTAATCATCAAATCAGAAACTGTTCGAACCGGATAAACGAAGGAATTTTTTCTTTCAGGGAAATAAATATACCCGGCGAAACTGATGGTGTTTGAAAAAAGGAAATCTTTTGATGTTCTGGGTGCAGATTATGGGGAAGAAAAAGTTTTTGTACTTGCTCTTTTTCAGCGGCCTGCTTTAATTTATAATTTATTGTACAGGCAATCTTTGCTTTTCCTGTATTGGGCAGCTGGCTGGTTTCTATCTGCAGCCATTGTTTCATCTCCTTTTTAACAGAGCAAGGTATGGCCAGCAGAATTACCAATGCAAAAACCAGGTGTTTCCTATATGTTGAAAGAAATCTGAACATCATTTGCAAAGATAAGGTCTTGTTTTGCCTGCCTAAGTGACATTGGTCACAAAACAAAAAAAGTCCCTTGCAAACAGTTGAATTACAAGGGACCTGGAATTTTTAACGTAGCGGGGGCAGGACTTGAACCTACGACCTTTGGGTTATGAGCCCAACGAGCTACCAACTGCTCCACCCCGCAATATATTTTTATTATTTTCACTATTTTCTCAGAACGCGGCTGCAAATATAAAAACTTTAATTGAATCGCCAAAATGTTACAAAAATTTATGCCATTGCTTCTATCCAGCTAAGGCAAATTTCAAAGCATCCGTGGAAAAATGTTTTACAACAGAAAAATTATTATCCTGCTTTGTAGGTAAATCAGATGAAAATGTCGTCTGAACAATATAGTGCTGTTAAACAGTTACCGGAAAAAATTGATTGTTTCTAAATAAGCCCGGAAAATAAAAATTGCGGACCAAACCTTTGATAAATTATTATTTTTGGGCTTTTATTGAATCAATCTTCCTGTTTTTTTTAAAATCGTTTAGGATGTTTAGGAAATTATTTTTTTACCTCAAAAAGAATTTACTCCTGGTGCTTTTCATTGGTTTTGTGCTGGGTTTGCTGGCCACAATTTATACGAATAAAGCACTTGAATATACTTCTACCAACGAGTCGTGTGAAATGTGCCACGTCCATCCGCATGTTTTCGATTCCTGGAAACTGTCAACGCACTATGACAATCCATCGGGCTTTCGGGTTGGATGTGTGGATTGCCACCTGCCCCCCAAAGGACAAGGCTACCTGAAAGAGAAAATGATTGCCGCTGCCCGCGATGTTTACGGACTGGTATTTAAAGACAGTGCCGATTACAACTGGGAGCTGAAATCTACACTGGAGTATGCGCAGCATCATGTTTTTAAAGAATCGTGCCTGCACTGTCATCAGAATTTGTTTCCGCTTACCTTAACCAAGGAAGGACAGGATGCCCACTTGTATTACAGCCAGAACGAAAATGAGCTGCGCTGCATCAATTGCCACCTGAATGTTGGGCACTACGATCCCAATGCCATTCATGCGGCCAATGTTGACTTTGGCATGGGTACCGATGAGAACCTTGAAGTTTACACTGAACCTGCTGTCGTTAATGCTCACGTAGATTTTACCGAAACCATTCCCAACTCAACTGTTTCCTTTAACATGAAAGCCATTCCGGGAGGATCATTTAAAATAGGAAGTCCTGAAACAGAGCAGATGCGCAATGCCGATGAAGGTCCGCAAAAAGAGGTTCAGGTCAGTCCGTTTTTTATGGCTGAAATAGAAGTAACCTGGAAAGAATACCTGGCATTTTACGATGCAACTGCTGCCGAAGGACGGTCAACTGACACCGAAGGTGGACGCACCGAAACGGATGTGGATGCCATTTCCGGGCCAACACCACCCTACGGGCAGCCCGACCAAAACTGGGGTATGGGCAATCGTCCGGCAATAACCATGTCATATCATGCTGCCGAAACCTATTGCAAATGGCTGTCGCAGGTTACCGGAAAAACTTATCGTTTACCCACCGAAGCCGAATGGGAATTTGCAGCACGCGCTGGCACAGAAACACCTTATTTCTTCGAAGGCCAGCCTAAAGATTTCAGCAAGAAGGGATTCCCGGCAAATCTGTTTGGAAAAGAAAGTGACTTAATCAACCAATACGTTATTTACGAAGGAAACAGCTGGGGAAAAACACAGGAACCGGATGCAGTGGAACCCAATCCGTTTGGATTGAAAAACATGCTGGGAAATGTCCTGGAATATTGCTCCGACTGGTATGCCGAAGATGCGTTTGAACAGCTTCCTGATGGTGCCGTTGATCCGAAAGGACCTGCTGCAGGCGAAGAGCGGGTAGTAAAAGGCGGCTCATTCCGCAGTCCGGCAGGCGATGTGCGAAGTGCCTGGCGGGACTACACCAGAACAGAAGAGTGGCTGCGTACCGACCCGCAAATGCCAAAAAGTATGTGGTGGTTATCTGACTGCAACTATATCGGTTTCAGAGTAATTTGTGAATTCGATGAGAATACCGGAAAAAATAATTAATTTAGAGTCCTAAATTCAACTAAAATCATCATGTTATGAGTAGTAATAATTTTTCAAGACGTAAATTTTTGACCGGCGCTGCTGCTGTAGGAGCTGCAAGTGCCATGGGAGTAGGAACACTGGCATCATGCTCAGGTGGTGGCGGAGAATCTGCCGGAGCTTCAGGTGTTTTTGATTACAAAAATAGAGAATACCAGCTTCCGCCAATGCTCGAAACAGCTCCCGACGGACCAGTTTTGAAAGCTGGTATTATTGGCTGTGGTGGCCGTGGTTCAGGTGCTGCCATGGACTTTCTGAATGCAGGCCCCAACCTTACCATTGTTGCCCTGGGCGATGTTTTCCAGGATCGCGTTGACAGCCTTCAGGAAAAACTGAAAAATGAAAAAAACATTGAAGTTCCTGATGAAAACTGTTTTGTAGGGTTCGATGCATACGAAAAAGTAATTGCTGCCGGTGTAGATGTGGTAATTATGGCCACACCGCCCAAATTCAGACCAGATCATTTTCAGGCTGCTGTACAGGCACGCAAACACGTATTTATGGAAAAACCGCTTGCTGTTGATTCTGCCGGTATCCGCCAGATCATCGCTGCATCCAAAATGGCCGATTCTCAGGGGTTGAAAGTGGTAACCGGTACACAACGCCGTCACCAGCACAATTACGTAAACCTCTGGAATGAAATTAACAACAACGCCATTGGGCATATTGTATCTGCAAATGTTTACTGGAATGGCGGAAAATTGTGGCACCGCGACAACAACCCCAGCTGGAGCGAAATGGAATGGATGATTCGCGACTGGGTAAACTGGTGCTGGCTATCAGGCGACCACATTGTTGAACAGCACGTTCACAACATCGACGTGGCCAGCTGGTTTATCGGGCAACATCCTGTTAAAGCTGTTGGCTTTGGATCACGCCAGCGCAGGGTAACAGGCGATCAGTACGATAATTTCAGCATTGATTACATATACGAAGACGGACGCCATGTACACAGTATGTGTCGCCAGATTAACGGATGCGCAAACGGTGTTTATGAAGTTTTCCACGGAACAAAAGCAATAGCAACAACAGCCGGTGGTAAAAACCAGATTGTTGATGCCCAGGGAAATCAGCTGTTCGAAGCACAGGGTTCAGAAACCAGTCCGTATGTTCAGGAGCACATCAACCTGGTAACCTGCATCAGGCAGAACATTCCGTTTAACGAAGCTGAAGCTACAGCAGAATCGAACCTGGTAGCCATTATGGGTCGGGTTTCGGCATACACCGGAAAAGAAGTTACCTTCGACGAAATGATGAACTCAGACATGAAACTGGGTCCAACAACGTACATCATGGGCGACATCGGGTATATGGCAACCGCTGAGGTTCCGGTTCCGGGAACACTCGAAAGATAATTCCGCGATAAAAAATAAAAGTTGATTGAATCTGCAGTTATTTCACAATCCTGTCGATTCGGTCAGTCAAAAGCCATCTGTCAGCCGACGGATGGCTTTTACATTTTACGTTTTCTTCAAAAAAAGAAAATTTAAAATCTGAAACACCGAAAATCTCTATAAAACTTTACTTTTGTAACCCTCAGACCAAAAAAAAGAGAATTAAGCATTTAATGCAGTTGAATTATGGCAAGAATGAAAATAAAAGAGATACTGAAAAACGGGAAACCCGGTACTTCAGTTTTGGTAAAAGGGTGGGTAAGAACAAAACGTGGCAGTAAAAATGTGAATTTTATTGCCCTTAACGATGGTTCTGTAATACACAACCTGCAAATAGTTGCCGAAACTGGTAAATTCGATGAACAACTGCTTCGTGAAATTAATACCGGCGCTGCCCTGGCCGTAGAAGGAACACTGGCCGATTCGCAGGGAAGCGGGCAAAATGTAGAGTTGCTTGCCGAAAAAATTGAATTGCTCGGAAAAGCTGATCCCGATAAATATCCCATTCAGCCCAAAAAACATACCCTTGAATTTTTACGAGAAAATGCCCATTTACGCTTTCGCACCAATACATTTGGCGCTGTTTTTCGCATTCGTCATGCCATGGCTTTTGCCATTCACAACTATTTTAATGAAAAAGGATTTTATTACCTGCATACACCCATAATTACTGCAAGTGATGCTGAAGGCGCCGGACAAATGTTCCGTGTTTCCACACTCGATGCAGTGAACCCGCCCCTTACCGAAGAAGGAAAACCCGATTACAGCAAAGACTTTTTTGGCCGCCCCACCAACCTCACGGTTTCAGGACAGCTGGAAGGTGAGCTAGGTGCACTGGCATTGGGCGAAATCTACACATTCGGCCCAACATTTCGCGCCGAAAACTCGAACACCACCCGCCATTTGGCTGAATTCTGGATGATTGAACCCGAAATGGCTTTTTACGACCTGAAAGACAACATGGATCTGGCTGAAGAATTCCTGAAGTACCTCATTAAATATGCACTCGAAAACTGCAGCGACGATCTGAACTTTCTGGCAGACAGATTGAAACAGGAAGAGAAAAGCAAACCTCAGGATGAGCGGTCGATGGATTTGGTGGAAAAACTGCAGTTTGTGCTAAACAGTGATTTTGTGCGACTCACCTATACCGAAGCTATCGATATTCTGAAAAACTCCAAACCCTACAAGAAAAATAAATTTCAGTTTCCGGTTGACTGGGGCGTTGATCTGCAAAGCGAACACGAGCGTTACCTGGTGGAAAAGCATTTTAAATGCCCGGTAATTCTGACCGATTACCCCCGCGAAATCAAAGCTTTCTACATGAAACAGAACGACGATGGAAAAACCGTTCGGGCAATGGATGTTCTGTTTCCGCAAATTGGCGAAATAATTGGCGGCTCGCAACGCGAAGAAGTGCTCGAAAAACTGGAAAACCGCATGGCAGAAATGGGAATACCAACCGAAGAAATGTGGTGGTACCTCGATACCCGCCGGTTTGGCAGCGTGGTTCACAGTGGTTTCGGACTTGGTTTTGAACGGTTCGTTCAGTTTGTTACCGGAATGGGGAA
>CAZCPH010000202.1:0-6036 GCA_964500105.1 uncultured Mariniphaga sp.
AACAAACATACAACTGAATTTTCAGTTATGCAACTATTTTTTCAGTTTTTTAACTGAAAAATACGTTTATTGATTTAATGCTTTGGTTAACAGTTTTTTACTAAATTTAAGTTTGTGGCATTTTTAAAAAGTTTGTAGTTTTGTTTATAATGGTAATATAACTCACCCCGCCGCTCTTCGAGCGCCACCCCTCTCTGCACGCAGAGAGGGGCAGGGGGAGAGTCAAATAGAAAATTATGAGCGAAAACTATACACCAATCAGTAGAGCCAGAAAATTACGCAGGGAAATGACACCTGCCGAAAAAATTCTTTGGAAAATTCTCAGAAACCGGAGATTCAGGGGGTATAAATTTTTGCGTCAACACCCCATTATTTATGATAACATTGAAAGCCAGCCAAAATATTTTATCCCTGATTTTTATTGCGCTCAGAAGAAAGTTATCATTGAATTGGACGGTAAAATTCATGATTTTCAGAAAGATTATGATGAAAGAAGAGAAGAGATATTAATCAATATGGGATTGCGGATTATCAGGTTTAAAAATGAAGAGCTAAAAAACCTAAATGCACTATTGAAAAAACTGGAAGATTTTATGAAAATAAAAGAAGAGATTCACCCTACAGCTCGTCGAACATCACGCCTCTCTGCAAATAGAAAGGAGTAAGCGAATATTAAAACAGCGGGCTCACCAAATGGGCCAGCGATTCGCGCAGTTTGAAATGCCATTTTCGCTGCAGCCATTCTTCCAGTTTTATTTCGCGACTGTTTTTAAGATCAGTTTTAAACTGTCTTTCCAGTTCAGAAGTAAATCTTTCGTCGTAAATAAAAGCATTCACTTCAAAATTGGTTTCCAGGCTGCGGAAATCGAGGTTTGTTGTACCAACGGTTGAAAATATTTTATCAACAATAATGTATTTACTGTGGATGAATCCGGTTTGGTAGAAGAAAACACGCACTCCCGATTCCAGCAATTCTTCGATGTAGGAAAAAGAACTCCAGTGTGGAATTACAGAATCCGATTTTTCGGGCATTAAAATCCGAACGTCAACATTACTAAGTGCCGCTGTTTTTAATGCATAAATAATTTCGAGCGGAGGCATTAAATAGGGGGTTGTAATATAAATTTTTGATTTTGCGCTGCTTAATGCCGCAAAAAATGCCTGGCTAATGCTGTCCCAGTCGGAGTCGGGACCGCTGGCCGAAATTTGAACCGGAGTTCCGGGCGATTCGCTGAGTTGCGGAAAATATTTTCTGCCTGTCAGGTTCTCATGTACCACAAAAAACCAGTCGGCAGCAAACACAACCTGTAAACAGTTTACAGCATCGCCTTCAATTTGCAGGTGGGTATCGCGCCACGGACCAATATCCTGCACTCCTTTCAGATACCGGTCTGCAAAGTTGATTCCGCCGGTAAATCCGATTTTCCCGTCAACTACAACTATTTTTCGGTGATTCCGGTAGTTTACCCGCGATGTCAGTCTTGGAAACCGAACCTCCATGAAAGAATAAATTTCGATGCCGTTTTGCCGGAGATCATTCTGGAATTTTTTTCCCAGGCTCCAGCTCCCCACATCGTCAATAATAATCCTCACTTCAACTCCTTCAATGCTTTTTCTAATGAGCAGTTCTTTAAGTCTGTTGCCTATTTTGTCGTTTTCTATGATATAATATTCGAGGTGAATGTGGTGTTCCGCACGTTCAATCGCTGAAAAAATGGCTTCAAATGTTTCAGCGGCATTATTTAAAATTTTCAGTTTATTGCCTGTTGTAAGCAGTGCGCTGGAGTTTTTGAGCAACAACCTCACAATATTTTCTTTGTCGCGCATTTTTGGAGGAAGTTTTTGAAACGATCCTTCAAACTGGCGTAATTGCCTGAAAGAGAGTTGACGGTATCGGTTAAGGCTTTTTAGCCCTTTGCGTGAAAAAAGCTTTTTCTTACGGAATTCCTGACCGAAAAAAAGATAAAAAACAACCCCGAAAACGGGTAAAAGAATAAGTGCCAGCACCCAGGCTGCTGTTTTGAAGGGCGAACGCTTTTCCAAAATAATCATAATGGCTACCGGAATGGCAGTAACCAGAAATATTAACGAAAAAACCGACCAAAAATCAAGACCAAAGCGCATATTTGAATTTGCAATTGATATTTTCGTGTTAAATTTCAAAAAAAATCGGTTGATAAACAATTTTGGAATGAAATTCGTATCATTAAATGTTTTTGAGTAAAAGGAGACAACTATGAAACAGATTATATTAATATGCATTGGACTTATATTTTTGGCTGCTTGTTCATCCCAAAAAGGGGTGGTAAAAATTGAGGAAAACAAAGATGTAGTAGTTGATATGCAGGAATCTGCCGAATCTGATTCTTTACAATACGAACTGGAAACTTTTGATGTTAAATTCGATACCTGGTACGCTTTTCACAATAACCCGTCGCAATACCGGTCGCAGCAATACTACGAAAACTGGAACCGGCAATATGTAAACGCCTGGAATCACAAAGCCACCCAGCCCGGGAAAAATTCCTTTTTTGAACACATTGTGGGGTACGAACCCCATGTTGATTACGGTTTTGAATTAAATCACAAGCTGTTTTACTACTTTCAGTATGTTGAGCGCGTATTGAAAATTGAGATTATGCCGGGGGGCCCCAAAAACATTGTTCTTTAGTGGCCGGAATTTTCCAAAACAACCAACCTGTCATCATCCAGCAATTCCTGAGTGATCAGTTTGCCGGAAATTTTGGGAGCAGGAATGCCATTACAGAAAATCTTATTGCCTGTAAATATTTGCGCTTCGTCCCATAGGTTTTGCCAAATAAAACTTTCGAGTAGCTGTTTCCCACCTTCAACAATTACAGAAAGTATGTTGCGTTGGTGTAAAATCTCCAGAATTTGTGTGGTTATTTCACGTTCAAAATCAATTTTTACCCAATCAATTCCTTCGGAAACTTCGTTTTTTTTGGTATTGAAAACCAATGTTTTTGATGAACCGTCAAACAAGTTGAGGGTGGGAGCGAGCCGCAGTTTTTTATCGATGACTGCACGCACCGGATTTTCCCCAGCCCAATGCCGAACGGTCAACGAAGGATTGTCTTTTTCGGCGGTGTTTGTTCCCACCAGAACAGCACCTTCCTCAGAGCGGATTTTGTGCACCAACCGCAAAGCCAGACTTCCGGTGATCCAGGTGGGTTCTCCAAAATCGTTGTTGCTTCTGTAAATGTCAATAAAACCATCGAGGGTTTGTGCCCATTTTAAAATGACGTAGGGGCGTTTTTTTTCGTGAAAAGTGAAAAAACGTTTGTTCAGTACTCTGCATTCAATTTCTAAAATTCCAACTGTCACCTCAATTCCGTTTTTTCTGAGATTTTCAATGCCTTTTCCGGCCACTTTCGAAAACGGATCGATGGTTCCGATAACCACCCTCGGTATTTGTTTTTCCACAATCAAATCGGAGCATGGCGGAGTTAACCCATGGTGCGCGCACGGTTCCAGCGAAACGTACAACGTACTTTCTCTTAAAAGTTCGGGTTGGTTAACAGAGTTGATGGCATTAACTTCGGCATGTGCTTCGCCATATTTTTGGTGAAACCCTTCCCCAATGATTTTTCCCCGGTAAACAATTACGCAGCCAACCATCGGATTGGGCGCGACGCTGCCCGCTCCAAGTCTGGCAAGCTCAATGCAGCGTTTCATGTATTTTTCATCTGTTTCCATTTTCCGGGAAAAAGTATCTTTACGCGTTCAAAAATAACACAATGGAGGCGACTATTCAATATATCGAAAAAGAATTAGCCGGTTTGTATCCGAAAACCGAGATAAAAGCGTTTGTGCGGCTGATTCTGGAGCATGTTTTTGGCCTTAGCTATACCGACCAGGTTTTGCAGAGAAGGAAAAAAGCGGACGAACCACTCAGGAAATCTGTGGTTGAGGTAGTTGAGCGTTTGAAGGCGTTCGAACCCATTCAATATATTTTGGGCGAAACCGAATTTTTTGGGATGAAACTGAAGGTAAATCCGGCAGTGTTAATTCCCCGTCCGGAAACAGAAGAACTGATATCCTGGATTTTGGAACAAAGAACGGAAGGAAATCCCGCCGTTTTGGACGTTGGAACAGGCAGTGGTTGTATTGCGCTGGCATTAAAAAAGAGTTTCAAAGGCGCAGAAGTGTGGGCTGTGGATTTTTCGCAACAGGCCCTTCAGATTGCACGTGAAAACGGAAGAAAAAACTCCCTCGATGTGAATTTTTTTCAGGCCGATATTTTGAGTTGGGAAAATTATGAATGGAGAAATTTCAGTCTGATTGTGAGCAATCCGCCGTATGTCCGTGAGTCGGAAAAGGGTGTGATGTCCGATAATGTGCTGAAATACGAGCCCGAAACAGCATTGTTTGTTCCCGATTCTGATCCGTTGCTGTTTTACCGCAGAATTGCCGAATTTGCACAAAGGCATTTGGAGGAAAATGGCTGGTTGTATTTTGAAATCAATGAAGCCTTCGGAAATGAAACACATCGTTTGCTTGAAAATGCCGGGTTCTGCAGTGTGGAAACTAAGCACGATTTGTCTGGAAAAGCACGGATGATTCGTTGCCGGAAATAATATTTTTTTCAGATTGATTCAAAAATTCCCGAAAACTTTGGCATTTTTACGACGCTAAAAAATGAGAATTTTAAATACAGAAGTGAGAAAACTGGTAAAATTTATCGTTGTAAGCCTGAACATTGTTGCCATTCTGGCTCTTTTTACTGCTTATCTTTCAGGATATATTTCTGCCGAAAAGTGGTGGATTCCTTCTTTTTTTGGCCTCGCTTATCCGGTTATTCTGGGTATCAACCTGTTTTTTGTGCTGTTCTGGCTAATTTTTAATCCGCGGTATGTTTTACTTTCTCTGCTGGCCGTTCTTGTTGGTTGGGGAGTTTTAAGCAGGTATGTGCAGTTTCAGGGCAGGGAAACCGGGAAAGGTGAAATAAAAATTTTGTCGTACAACGTGCATCATTTCAGGGGTAACGGTGAGTTGTCCCCAGCCGGAACAGCAAGTGAAATAACCCGGTTTCTGAAAGAACAGCGCCCTGATATTATTTGTCTTCAGGAAGCAAGGTTGCGGCAAAACAGCATTTTTAACCTGGCAAAAACCGTTGAAGAACTGGATTTTATCAATCATTACCAGTTTGCACGCACCAGTTCAACCTTCGGTTCGGTTACGCTTACCCGATATCCCATTGTTCATATGGATGAAATCCGGTTTGAAAATTCACGCAACATTACTATTTACACAGATATTTTAATTGGAGCGGATACGGTTAGGGTTTTTAATGTGCATTTACATTCGTACGGAATTGATCCGAAGGATTATTCCATTATTGAATCCGGGTTGTCAACAGAGGAAGATTTAAAAGAAGCCCGCGAAGTAGGCTCAAAACTGAAAAGGGGATTTCAGATGCGTGCGAAACAAGTCGAAACAATCCGGAAAATTATGGATGAAACGCCTTACCCGATAATTGTTTGCGGCGATTTGAACGAGACACCCACCTCTTACGCCTACCAACAGTTGCATGATGGATTAAAAGATGCATTTGTTGGCTCGGGAAAAGGTATCGGCCGTACGTTTATTAATAAATTGCCAGCTTTACGCATCGACTATATTTTTCACAGCCCGGTTTTCGAATCGTACAACTTTAAAACGCACGATTACCGCTATTCCGACCATTTGCCGGTTTCAACGGAGCTGGTGAGACTGCCGGATTAAATTCAGCGCAACCAATTGGGCCCTTTTCGAATCATACAAAAGGGGTGTAGATTTAAACGAATTTGCAATGAAGATAATCCGATACCTGTTGATTGCCGGCCTGCTTATTTATTTCTCCGGCCATTTTTTTTCCTGTCAAAAAGATGAGGATTACCGATATTTTCTCGTTCAGGTTGACAGCGTTTACATTTCCGAACCTGTTAGGGCAAACCAGTCATTTGAGGTGGAATTCTTCGGTTACATTGGGCATAACGGATGTTACAGTTTTCATGAATTTATTTGGGAAAAGCA
>CAZCPH010000203.1:0-6000 GCA_964500105.1 uncultured Mariniphaga sp.
ATAAAGAAGTTGTTCTTACCGGTGTAAACATTGGCGATTACGGAAAAACCACGGGTGAAAATTTTCTCGATTTGCTGAAAGCACTTGAAAAAGTTAACGGATTGCACCGGTTGCGACTGGGGTCCATTGAGCCCAACCTCCTGAAAGATGAAATCATAGAACTGGTGGCCGGCTCAAAAGTCATCATGCCGCATTTCCATATTCCGTTGCAATCGGGTTCCGATGAAATTTTGTCGTTGATGAAACGAAAATATTCCACCGGATTATTTGCCAAACGCATTCATCGTATTCGCGAGATTGTTCCTCATGCATTTATTGGGGTAGATGTTATTGCGGGCACCAACGGCGAAACCGAAGAACTTTTCCAGGATTCCTACGATTTTATCAATAGTCTTGAAATATCTCAGCTTCATGCATTTACATACTCTGAACGAAGCGGAACACAAGCGCTGAAAATTCCGTGGAAAGTGGATGTGGAAGACCGTAAACGCCGCACCCAGATGTATATCAACCTTTCAGAAAAAAAACTGAGGGCATTTTACGAAAAACACCTTGGTACAAACCAAACCGTGTTGTTCGAATCACAGAAAAACGGGGAAAACATGAACGGTTTTACCGAAAATTACATCAAAGTGGAAACTCCTTTTCGGGAAGAATTAATCAACGATTTGCAGGAAGTTGAGTTAAAATCAATACTTCCGAATGGGCATGTTTCTGTAAATTTAGTTTGAACAAGTTCGCTCAACTTAATTTTTTGTTATTTTATTTGTACATAAAAATGTACATATAATTTCAATCATAATGCTAACAACAACACTTTCAGAATTTCGGAAAGAGATAAAACGATACCTCGACAATGTAACTGAGAACTTTGAAACCCTAATCATTAACAGGGGAAAAGATACAGGCGTTGTCATTATGTCGCTGGAAGAATACAATTCCCTTCGGGCTACGCATCATGAATTGTCTTCTCAAACAAATGAAAAACGGCTGGATTCAGCAATTGAGAAGTTGAAGAAAGGTAATTCGTTTCCGAAGGAATTAATTGACGAATAAAACTCTTTTCTGATGAAGTACATATTTGTGGATGAATCATGGGAAGATTATTTTTACTGGCAGAAGAACAATAAACGAATGTTGAACAAAATCAATCAATTGTTAAAAGATATTTCGAGTACACCATTCTCTGGATTAGGAAAACCGGAAACTCTGAAATACAAATACCAGGGGTTTTGGTCACTAAGAATTGACGGGGAGCACAGGTTAATTTTCCGGGTTATCAACGATGAAATTCACATTGCCAAATGCAGATTTCATTACGAATAAAATAAAAACAATGAATCAAATCAAAGATTACCAGTCCATTTGCCAGGCCGTTCAGGAAATAGCACGGGAAACAGGCAGTTTTATCCGGAATGAACGTGAAAAAGTTTCGGAAAAAGATGTGGAACTGAAAAGCGTGGCCAGCCTGGTAACTTATGTGGATAAAACCGCCGAGGCACACATTGTAGAGGCACTGAAAGAACTGATTCCCGAAAGTGGATTTATTACCGAAGAGGGCACTGCTTCCCATTCAGGCGAAAAATACAAGTGGATTATAGACCCGCTCGATGGCACCACAAATTACATTCACGGTATTGCTCCGCATTCTGTCAGTATTGCCTTAATGGAAAGCGATGAACTGGTGGTGGGTGTAGTATACGAAATCGGGCAGAATGAAATGTTCTATGCTTGGAAAGACAGCCCGGCTTATTTAAACGGTAAGGAAATAAAAGTGTCTGAGTCAGAAAATCTGGCCGACACCCTCATTGGTACGGGCTTTCCCTATTACGCCTTCGAAAAGGTGGACAACTACATCAGCGCCATGAGGGAATTAATGCAGCACACCCGCGGGTTGCGCCGGTTTGGTTCGGCAGCTGTTGATTTGGCTTACGTTGCCTGTGGCCGGTTCGATGGCTTTTTCGAACACGCCTTGCATGCATGGGATGTGGCAGCAGGTGTACTTATTTTAAAACAGGCGGGAGGAAAGGTTTCCGATTTTAACGGAGGTAAAAACTGGTTGTTTGGTGGTGAAATTGTTGCAACCAGCAGTGCTATATATGAACCATTTTATGCCATAATTCACAAACATCTGGGTAATTCCTGATTCATTTTCTTTCGATTCCAGTCATTTTTAAATTTATTTTCCCGCAATTCTCCATTAATTTGTAAATTGCATAAAAACATTTCAAATGGCCGAGAAAGAACTTGCACTGCTAAAAGAACAAATCACCCGCCTCGACGAAAAAAAATTCGATCTGGAGGCATGGAAAAACCGTACCGAGATTTTTCTGGAGCGAATTTTCGGTAAAGAAAGCCCAAAACTGAGAATGATTCAAAACCTGCATTACGACTACTCAAGCTGGAGCCTTCGTGACACCTATGCTGGCGGAGATTCAAAAGACACCGATCCGGTACGAATTCAGGCAAAAGAAATTCTGGAAGCCATTGTTGCAGAGCTGGAAAACCTTGGACTGCCGCAGGAAAAAAAAGAACAACAAAAAGTGCAGGAGTTGCTGGCAGATGAACTTACCGGCAAACAACTGAAAGAAATTGACCATATTTTAACTTCTGATGATCAGGAAAAAACAGAAAAGCTGAAAGAAATACTCGATACGCTTTCGAAGGAAAACCTCATTGCAGTTATTTCTAAACTGCTAATCTCCTAAAAACGATATATGCCTGAAAACCATAATATTGCCATAGTTATACTCAACTGGAACGGTGAAAATCTTTTCCCAAAGTTTCTATCGTCGGTTATCCGGAATTCGGGGCTTCCCGGAACAAAAATTTACTTTGCTGACAACGGATCTTCCGACAATTCAGTAAAAGTTGCAAAAGAAAAATTTCCGGAAGTTCAGGTTATTGAACTGAAAAATAACCACGGTTTTGCCGAAGGATACAACCAGGCGTTGAAACAGATAAAAGCGGATTATTTTGTTCTGCTCAATTCCGATGTTGAGGTGACTCCAAACTGGCTTGAACCCGGCATTTCGATGTTGAAAGCTGACGAAAAACTGGTGGCTGTTCAGCCCAAAATTCTGAGTTTTGAAAAACCACACCAATTTGAATATGCAGGTGCAGCAGGCGGCTTCATCGATTTGTTTGGTTACCCGTTTTGCCGTGGCCGTTTGTTAAACCGCATGGAGCCCGATCTGGGACAATACAACTCTCCCACTCCTATTTTTTGGGCAAGTGGAGCCTGTATTTTCATAAAAACCAATGCTTTTCACCAGGCCGGCGGTTTCGACGGAGATTTTTGGGCACATATGGAAGAAATCGACCTCTGCTGGCGCCTGAAAAATCTGGGTTACAAAATTGCATACCAACCCCAAAGCGTTGTATTTCATCTCGGTGGCGGCACTTTGTCATACAACAGCCCCAAAAAAGTTTACCTCAATTTCAGAAACAATTTGTTTACGCTGTTTAAAAACCTTCCGCCGAAACAATTTCACCGCATCTTTTTTGCCAGAATGGTTTTAGACGGTGTAGCTGCCGTAAAATTTCTGGCAGGGTTGCATTTTTCCAGCTTTTGGGCCGTGGTGAAAGCCCATGTTTCTTTTTACCAAAATCTGGGAAAACTCATTGCAAAACGAAAAAAACTAATCCGGCTGGCAACTGTAAAAAATCATCCTGAAATATACAGGGGAAGCATTATGTGGAAATTTTTCATTCAGAAAAAAAGAAAATTTTCAGAACTGAATTTTAATCCTGAAAAATGAATCAAAAGCTCACCTTTAACGAAAAAATTTACACTTACCAGATTGATTTCGTGGGGCATGTAAATAACATCATTTATATCCAATGGCTTGAAAACGGACGTGTAAAACTACTGGAAGCCATAGGATTACCGGCATTTGACCTTGCCGCTTCTGATGGCATTGTACCTGTGCTTACTGAAACTTCGATAAAATATAAAAAACCTTTTTTCCTGAACAACTCAGTTACTGTTGAAATTTGGATTTCGAAACTAAACAACGCGTCGGCCATCATGAATTTTCAGTTTCTGAATGAAAAAAACGAGGTTTGCGCCATCGCTCAGCAAAAAGGATTGTTTATAGACCGAAAAACCATGCGGCCGGTAAGGCTTACAGAAGAGCACCGGCGTGCATTCGAAAAATATCTGATTCCGGAATAATATATTTAGCCCGGGTTAAAACTTGTCCCTCTCAATTTTACTTTATAACTTTGCGTTGATATTTATGCAATGGGGGTGCCTTAATAATTAAGGGCTGAGATTATACCCACTGAACCTGATCCGGGTAATGCCGGCGAAGGGAGGGCAAACGGGATGCGTCCCACTCCATTGGTTAGTTTAATAACCAAAATTTCTAAAAATGAAACGTTTACATGTTTGGCTGCTATTGCAGTTGCTTGTTTTTGCCGCAATTGGGCAATACAGGCTGAATGGTTTTGTAACCGGCAACGGCGAACCGCTTCCCGGTGCGAGTGTAGTTCTTACAAACACATTTTACGGTGTTTCCACCCACAGCGACGGAAGTTTCGGGTTCAATAACCTGAAACAGGGAACCTACATTCTGAAAGCTTCTTTTGTGGGATTCGACACGAGGGAAATTGAAATCAGAGTACCGGAACAGAAAGAAGTAGTCGTTGAACTGGAGCCAGCAACCATACTAACCAGCGAAGTTCTGGTTTCGGCCACACGGGCTAAAGACAAAACACCGGTGGCATACACCACAATTACAGGCGATGAAATTGCAACCCGGAATATGGGGCAGGACATCCCCTATTTACTGCAACTTACACCTTCGTTTGTGGCCACTTCCGATGCCGGCGCAGGTATCGGATATACCAACTTCCGTATTCGCGGTACCGATCTGAACCGCATTAATGTTACGGTTAACGGTATTCCGCTGAATGATGCCGAATCGCACGGAACATGGTTTGTTGACCAGCCCGACCTTGCCTCGTCGCTTGAAAATGTGCAGATACAGCGGGGTGTGGGAACATCTACCAACGGCGCTGCGGCATTTGGAGCCACCATAAACCTGCAAACCAACACCCTGAACAAAGATGCGTATGCCGAATACAAAACGGCAGGCGGATCGTTTAACACATTTAAAAACACGGTTTCTGCAGGCACCGGACTAATTGACGGAAAATTCAGCCTCGATGCCCGGCTTTCCAAAGTCAGTTCCGATGGGTTTATCGACCGTGCATATTCTGATTTGAAATCGTTTTTTGTTTCGGGAGGTTATTATTCGGACAATACTATTTTGAAGGCGAATGTTTTTTCAGGCGTGGAAACCACATACCAGTCGTGGAACGGTGTACCCTCCGTGCGCCTGAACAACGACCTGGAAGGAATGCAGCGTTACGGGGAGCATTGGCTCTACACACCGGAGGAAACTCAGGAAATGATAAATTCCAACAGCCGCACCTACAATTTGTACACCTATGAGAATCAGGTAGATTATTACCAGCAAGACCATTATCAGCTCCATTTTTCGCATAAATTCAATCCGAATTTAAACCTGAATGCGTCGGGCTTTTTAATCAGGGGAAAAGGGTACTACGAAAACTTTAAGGAAGATGAAGACCTTGAAGATTATCAGATTCCGGTCATTCAGATTGGTGAAGAAATTATTGAATCAACCGATTTGGTGAACCGCAAATGGCTCGATAACCACTTCTACGGCCTTACTTTTTCGCTGAATTATCAGAAACGTAAAAACGATTTTACGCTTGGCGGAGGATGGAACATATACGATGGCGACCACTACGGAAATGTTATCTGGGCGCGGTTTTTGGGCAATGCAGATTACAACCACGACTGGTATTCCAACAAAGGTCTGAAAAAGGATTTCAACCTGTTTGCCAAATACAACTATCAGGTAGCAGAAAAACTGAACCTGTTTGCAGATATGCAATACCGCCGCATCGACTATTCCATTGACGGAATTGACGACGATTTAAGAGACATAACCCAAAAACACCAGT
>CAZCPH010000204.1:0-5985 GCA_964500105.1 uncultured Mariniphaga sp.
GGTGATAATCAATTCATAAAGGTTGGGGTATTCAGCCGACCATTTTTTTACCTGCGGAATCTGATTTTGAAACGGAATATTTTGTTTGCCGTTGTTCACTTTTTCGGTAAAAGATGCAACCTGGGTTCCATTGTCATTCAGAACGACTTCTATTTCAGTTGATCCGGCTTTCTCGCCCAGGTTCAATACATCCACATCGAGCAAAAATATTCCGTCGGTATAGGTTTCATCCAATGTGGCTGTTACCCTGAAATTCTGAATTTGCTGCTGTCCGCGGGCGAGAAGATATACATCGCGGGTCATTCCGCTCATGCGCCAAAAGTCCTGATCTTCGAGGTAAGAACCGTCACACCACCTGAAAATCTCCACTGCCAGCGAGTTTTCACCCGATTTCAGATATTTGGTGATGTTGAATTCTGCTGGTGTTTTGCTGTCTTCGCTGTATCCTACAAATTCTTCATTTACCCATACATTGAGCATGGAACTGACTGCACCGAAATGCAAAATCACTTCCTTATCCTTCCAGTTTGATGGTATTTGAAAAGTACGTTTGTATGATCCTACCGGATTGTAATGGTCCTGAATTAACGGCGGGGTTTTTTCATGCGGGTATTTTACGTTCACGTAAATCGGATAATCGTAACCTTCCAGCTCCCAGTTTGATGGAACTTTGATTTCATTCCAGCTGCGGGTGTCGAAATCGTTTTTGAAAAACCAGTAAGGACGTTCTGACGGATTTTGTGCCAGATTGAATTTCCATTTTCCATTTAACGACTGAACCATGGGCGAATTCCATTTGTCTTCGGAGCGGGCTTGTTCCACATTTGCAAACGGAATGTAATGGGCATGAGGTGCCCGACGGTTGATTTCATTCACCTGAGGGTCTTCCCACGGCGGGTTTTCCTGCTCTTCCCAGGAAGTGTTGGAGTAATCGGAGTACTGGTTGCAGGATACTGCACAGATGCTTAAAAATACAAGCAATAGCGGAAGAGTGAAATTGAACCTTTTCATATTTCTTTTGATAATGATTTACAACTAAATATATGACTTAAAAAAATCAGAAAACACCTATTCAAAAGTGTTTTAATTTTAATGAAATAACTTCTCAACTTTTGCTTTTACTTCATCCGGATTTGGGTCAAAATCGAAAATAACATCGGGTTTCAGGAAAAACAACTCTTTTTCAGCTTTAAACCGGTTTTCTCCGCCGCCGGTAATGTTTAGCATTATCAGAGCTTCTTTTTCTACGTTGTTGTTTTTTACTGCTTCAATAAGCGCTGCCGCAGCCACTGCAGAAGCCGGATGAATGTCATTCCCTTCGGTTTCTTCAAAAAGTTTTGCAGCGGCTCTTGCCTTTTCGTTGGTTGCCACAAGCACATCGCCACCCGAATCGGTGAGCGCGTCGAATAATCCGCCGGCAATGGGGTAGGGCGGTTTCCGGTTCGAGAGTACTTTGGCATCGATTTCTTCCACCTGCCTGCGTGCCAGGTTTTCATCCAGCGGCAGCATGGCGCGTGAATTGGCTTTCCATGCATCATACAAAGGAACAAACGGTGCATTTTGCGAAACCATCAGTTTCATTTTGTTGGTGCCAAACCGGCCGTCGGCAATAAAGCGCAGGTTGGCTTCCCAGGCGGCAATGGCGCCGGTTCCGCTGCCCACTGCCTGAAAGTAGTAATCGGGAATTTTGCCAATTGTGGTTACCGCTGAAAAAACGGTTGTAGCCATTCCGTCGCGGCGGGCCACATTTTTAGCGCCACCCTCGGCAATAAATCCATCCATACCTGCAACGATGTTCGAAAGGTGAATGGCATCAAAATAGTCACTCCCCGAGCGGCTGCAAATCAATTTTACACAATCGTTTAGTGGTTCATCGAACCAAAGGGCATTGATGTTATCCTCCGGAACACAGATGAGCAACGGAATGTTATTGTCGGAACACACTTTGGCAAACGATCGCGAAGTATTTCCGGCAGAGGCAACTACCAGAATTTTGTCCATTTCGGGGGTCATTCGTCCGCAAACTGAATAGGCTTCGGTTTCCTTAAAACTACAGGTGGACATGTTGGCGCCTTTTTCGGGCCAGTAGCCGCTGAAGGTAATCCACAGGTTTTTTAATTCGAGTTCTTTTGCAAGCCCTTCACTTTTGTAGGTTACTGGTGCCGACGAACCTTTGAGCGTTCTCCCGATGGGCAGCCAGTCGGCAAATTTGTATAGCCCCCACGAATCGTCTTTTACATCAAGCTGTTGTTTTTCATAAATAGCCCGAATAAGAGTTGGTTCTTTCTCTTCCGGTGCATCTAAAGTCCAGCCGGTGTCGTCGAAAATTTTTCCGGTTTTTACCGATTGCAGTTTATAGTTGGTTTTTGTAAACGTGTTGTTCATTTTTTTATATTTTCTTTTATTGAATGTGACAGATAAAATAGTTTTTCTTCTGGTGAACTTGTTTTACTTAAGATTTGTAAATGAGAAGACCATTGTAATTGTGTCAACACTGTTGTCACAAATGTATTGTGCTTATATTCTGTTGATTGAATTTGTGTCACCACTGATGGCACAATTTGAGAAAGTTTTTCGGGTCCCTGGACTTCGAGCCAAAGGTTATAACATTCAGAGTCCGGAGAATACGTCTCATAAAATTGTTTCATCCGGTATAGTCCGCGTCGGGTAAACCCTTTTAGTCCGGAAATTCTGTCCATAATATAAGCCGAAAGCTCATCAACCGTTTTATTTCCCCAGGCGCCATCTACAACACGCCCTGAAACGATTTTACCCACTGAGAAATAAAGCAAAACCAACTCCTCATTTACTTTTTGAAATGCCCGGCTTCTCGATTGTTCAATCATCCGGACTATTTCATCAAATTCTGTAAATGTTTTTTTGCTTTTCATGTTTTTTACCTATGAAACCACAAAAGTAATATTTTGAGTGTGGAAAAAAACACCGAAAATCTGAGGTGCGGGTTTTTCAATTCTTTAAGGTGAAAACGGGAAAGGATATAAATTTCATGTACGATGTGTCTCGATGATCAAAAGTTGGAAAATACAATTTCTTTTAGTGTTTGATATTTATGTGAAAACTATATTTTTGTAATAGTTGGGCTAAAGGTTTATACTTCGATAATTTTTTACGCGATATCTGGCTCGACTGCTGCGATCATCTCAGTGCTTTTGGGCATGAAAATTTTAAGGTGAAAATGAAAGATGCTGTTGAAGATGTGTTTGAACCCCGGATAAAAATTTACCACGATTACGATTTCGGTACTACCACCCGTGTTTTTCTGAAAGCACGCAAACACTATCAGTTAAATCTGAAAGAAAAGATAATTTTGCTATCGCGGAACGAACCGCTGAAAATCATGTGCTCTTCCTGTAAAAAAGTCCCCGCTGTGAATATTTGTACCGTTTGCTGGTACGATAAAGATGCTTTTTTCTGCGAATCCTGCTCTGAAAAACATGCTGAAGTTTGCGAAGATTTTAACGATTTTGCCCAAATGCCGGTTGTGAATTCTCCCCGGATGGGCGAGTGCGGCTACGAAGGAGGAGTTATTGATAGAGAAAGAGACAAACCTTACAATATATAATGTGATGCCACGACTGTCAAAAGATTTTAAAAAGGTTATAAGTGAAATTCCGGCAGATGAATTGCAAAAGCTTGTTTTACAGGCTGCCTCAAAAAGTCAGGAAATTTATGACTGGATAAACATTCGCTATGTTGACGGGCAAGTGGCAAAAAACCAGCTTTTTAAAGAAGCTAAAGATAATGCGTTGGGAGAGATTTATGCATACAGCGACCGTGGGATAATACAAAAAAGCCTTGCAAAAGCAATTGGAAATGCTGTAAAGCACATTAATTATTATGTGAAAATTACAAATGATGTTGTTGGAGAAGCAGAATTACTGAACAGCATTTTAAAGTTCGTTTTTGAAAGTTTTGCTGACGATTTAGGTACCTGCTGGACGGTTTTCGATTCAAAACTGGCCGTTACAACCAACCGTCTTTATAATCTCGTTACAAAAAAACTTCACGAGGATTACCGCGTTGAATACCACTATAGCCTGAACAGTTATCTGGAAATACTTCATTCCAGTTCCAATCATCTCGACTATATTTACAACATGCCAAAATCAATGGAAGAATGACTTACGAATTACCAAAATTGCAGAAAAAAATTGCCCGCGAGATTATTGAAAAAGGTCTTCAGCGGGAATACCAAAACGGCATTGAAAAGGTGGATGCTGTTATTGAAAAATGGAAATCCGGGAAACTGGACAACCGGGATGCATACATTTCTATTTACAAAAAACTGACTAAACATGACAAGCATCTGGCCCGCAGGTATGATAACATGCCAGGGTCAAAATACCTGATGATTATTTCCGGGCAGGTGGCCGACGGGATTATTTCACCTGACGAGTTGAGTGAAATGGACGACCAGGCCCGGAAGGTTATTCAAAACTGGCTGGATGTAATTGAAGGAGATTAATGAAAACATTTATCTTTGGGAAACGAAACCAAATTCTAATCGAAGTACCATGAACCATCAAAACCTGAAAAAACTCATCATCACCCTGTTTCGTGTGGCCATTGGTTGGCATTTTTTATACGAAGGACTGGTAAAATTATGGGCTGCAAATTGGTCGGCTGCCGGCTATCTGGCCAATGCCACCGGTCCGTTTGCGGGATTTTACCACTGGATGGCAGCTTCCGAAGGGCTGATGAAAATAATCGATCCCATCAATATTGCCGCTTTGCTGTTAATCGGTCTGGCCCTGTTTCTGGGAGTTTTTATTCGCACAGCTTCGGTTTCCGGAATTTTGCTGCTGGCGCTGTACTATTTCGCATATCCGCCATTCGGAGGTTCTTTGATGGCGCCTGTGGAAGGCAGTTACTACGTTGTGAACAAGAATTTTATTGAAGCCGCTGCATTGCTGTTGCTGCTTCTGATAAAAGAAAAAGGTTACGGAATTTATGCCCTTCAATATTTGCTGCCGAAAAAGAAATTGAAGAAAGAACCGGTTAAAGAAGAACCGGAAATGCTTTTTTCCCGAAGGGAGGCGTTAAAAAATCTGGCGACTCTGCCTGCTTTGGGAATCATTGGATGGGGCGCTTTTCGTGAAAGTCAGGAGTATGGAGTGGACACGCTTTCCGGAGCAACCATTCAGATTGGTGGCGCCGATATCAGCGAACTGAAAGGCGAACTGCCTAAAGGGAAAATCGGCAAACACGAAATCAGCAGGTTGGTGCTTGGCGGCAACCTCATCGGGGGCTGGGCACACTCGCGTGACCTCATTTATGTGCCCTCACTTTTTCGCGCATACAACACCGAAAAGAAGATTTTTGAAACGCTTATGCTGGCCGAGAAAGCTGGAATTGACACCATTAACATCGGTTTTCCCACCATTGAACCCATGGCGAAATACCGGAAAATGACGGGTAGCAGTATCAAAGTAATTGTGCAGGTTCATCCCGACATGGAAAACAACGATTATTTTGTGAACATCGACAAAGCCATCGACTCAGGAATGGATATCATCCAGGTGCAAGGCAACTGGTGCGACTGGCTGGTGCGCGACAATAAGTTGGATGTGATTGAAAAAATGATGGACCGGATTCGTTCGCAGGGTTACACTGCCGGACTGGCTTCGCACACTGTGGATGCACTGATTGCCTGCGAAGAACAGGGCATCATACCGGACTACTACATGAAAACCATGCACCACGACAGCTACTGGTCGGCACATCCCATGGAAAACCGGGTGCCCTTTGAGGTGGATGGGAAAAAGCACCTCGACCATAACCGGTTTCACGACAACTGTTTTTGCCTGTTTCCCGACCTTACGGTGGAATTTGTGGAACGTGCCAAAGTGCCGGTTATGGGTTTTAAGGTGCTGGCTGCCGGTGCCATTTCGCCCGAAGACGGTTTTAACTGGGCGTTCCAAAACGGCGCCGATTTTATTTGTGTGGGCATGTTCGATTTCCAGA
>CAZCPH010000205.1:0-5976 GCA_964500105.1 uncultured Mariniphaga sp.
ATAACGAACTGGGAATTACCCTCAGTTGCGGAGAACAGACGCGCGAAACTTACCGTCGCTGGTTCGAAAGCGGGGCGCATCGTTACCTGCTTCGTATTGAGGCATCGAACCGCGAATTGTACTATAAAATTCATCCCGAAACCCCGAAACATTTGTTTGAAAGAAGGGTGGAAGCGTTGCATTTTTTGAGGGAAACCGGCTACCAGGTTGGGACGGGCGTGATGATTGGCCTGCCGTTTCAAACGTTGGAGGATTTGGCCGGAGACCTGCTGTTTTTCAAAGCAATGGACATTGATATGTGCGGAATGGGACCATACATCGAACACGAGCATACTCCGCTCTATCAGTTCCGGCATTTGCTGAAATCCAAACAGAAACGGTTTGATCTGGCGCTAAACATGATTGCGGCGTTGCGGTTGCTGATGCCCGACATAAACATTGCTGCTGCAACCGCTTTGCAGGCCATCGACCCGGCAGGTCGCGAAAAAGCACTGACCATAGGTGCCAACGTGATTATGCCTAACCTTACCCCCTGTGAATATCGCAAGGAATACTTGCTTTATGAAGACAAACCTTGTCTGGATGAAGATGCTGAATTGTGTCGTAATTGCCTGGAAGCACGGATAGAACTTGCCGGCAGTGAAATTGGTTATAATGAGTGGGGCGATTCTAAACACTTTCAAAAAAGAAAAGTTTGATTTTCTACCGATTCCATTTCTGTAAATTACCTTCTTTTTTTCTGTTTAATTTCTTTCGGATTTCTGCTGGTGTGAAAAATATCGAGGATTATGACCTCACTTTCAGTTATTTCATAAACTATTTTGTAACTCCAGATTGCTTTAAACCGAAATTCACCGGATTCTTTTTCCAGGAAAGGGTCTTTTGCAAATTTTCGGGGTAAAAAACCCAGGCTGCCGGCAAGTTCTTTAATTGCATTCCTTACTTTTTTAGCCTGAATAACTGATTCGCGATTTTTTATGTAGTTATATATTCGCCTTAAAGAATTCTTAGCCTCATCTTCCCAGATTACCGGAAATCTTTGTTTTACCATTGCTCCATTTCTTTCTCTAAATCTTCATGGGTTGTGAAATAGCCTTCTCTGACACGTTCTTTAGCTTCACGAATTCTTTTTCTGTAAGTTTCAATTTCCATGGGAGATCCTGGCAGGGAGAAATCTTCACTACTATTGTAATTCTTGGCAATGGTATGCACTAGTCTCAAAAATCGTTCATCACCATTATCAATATATTGATGAAGTTCCTTTTTAATTTGTAGTGTATCCATAATCAAAATTGTTTTTATTCAAAAATACGGATAATTTATAAAAATCCACTAAGGCCACTTTTAATAAATTAAAGGTAAGTTGTGTTACCGGGCTATTCTTTTAGCTATTTCTTTTTATGTGCTTTCCACCACACAAAAAATCCACTGGTTAAAACCACAATAAGGCAAAGGCCTGCAAGCGGAACAAACAAGATGTAAAACGGACCGACGAGGTGTTCGAAAATGCGGCCGGTATGTACTTCAAGCGAAACATTCCACAGCGACATGGGCGATTTTTTCAGGATTTCTTCGGACATTTGGGGAAACGGTTTCCCTGACAATGGAATGGCGCCCCGGTTGTAATCGAACCACCAGGCACTTTCTCCTGCTTCTACCAAACCTGCAGCCATGTTGGCTCCTATTGGGTTTCCCATTCCCTTTGGCGCTGCGTAAGGCGCTCCTGTAAAAAAGTCGTAAACTCCTCCCGAAGTTAAATCCCATAGAAATAATCCGTTAAAGGAACCGGTAATGTAACGCAATTCTCCGGCAGGTTTAAATACATTCAGTCCCATTACACTAACCGGCGGTTGCGGAATTACCGGTTGGAGTGGTTGTGAAAAGGCAACATCGCTGCTGTAGAATCCTTCGGAAGTGGAAAAAATGTACCGGTTCAGGTTTTCATCCCAAACCACCCGACGCAGCTTGTCGAACCAGGGATTTGGGCTGTCGAGATGTGTGCCGGGGATTATTCCGACTTTTTTATTGGCAATGGGTATGAGCAGGGGTGGGCGCAAATGAATTCCTGCCAAAGTATTGATGATTAGAAATGCCACAAAAATGTATCCCACAACATTGTGCCAGCGTAAATTGGTTTTAAAATTTGATGCCAGTTTTTTTACCGGTTTGTTTTTCTTTTTCCGGCGTTTTATCCATTTCGGAAAAAAGAAATGCAACAGCCCGGTTACTGACAACAGAATGGTAACGACACCCAGCAAATCCACTATCAGTTTTCCCGTCAGGCCAAACAGTTCACCGCTGTGAAGTTCCCAAAGGGTGTTAAATAAACCTGTTTTTCGTTCATAACTTTTCGGTTCGGGAAGCTGTTGTGTTTCAAAAACCTTTCCATCGGCCGATTTGAGCAGATTGTGCCGTGTGAGCACCAAAAGCGTATCGCCTTTAAGGTTCACATCGGCAATGCGTTCCTGTTTTACCGGGAGTTCGGTCTTTATCCATTTTTCTTCAGTTAAACTTCTGTGAAACAAGCCGAAATGAGTGCCGGCATAAAGAATGTTTTTAAACTGCACCACCGAATAAATCTTCCGTCCGTCAATTCCGCCCGGAAATCCCTGGTTAAAATCAGCAAAATGTTCCAGTGTGCCCGGGGCTTTCCAGATTCCGATATTTCCAAAAATCAAAACAGAATCATTTTCCAGCGGCAACGAACCCCTCACCGCAGCAAGGTTCCAGTTTTCGTAACGATAATTGGGTGGCAATGCATTTCTTGAAATATCGATGGAAGAAAAGGTTTGCCTGTGGTTCATCACAATTCCAGAAGTGGCAAACAAAATGGCGAAAAAGGCGATAATAATTCCCGGCCATTTGTGCAGTTTCCTGAAAATTCTGAGTGATCTGTTTTTACGCATGGTCTGGAAAAGTAAGATGTATTAATGGATAGAACAGAACCAATAGTTTTGACCTGTTAATTTCATTTTCTGAGAAAATATAAATCCTGACACCTTTAATTTTTCCATAAAAGCCTCTGTTTATCTTTTTTGCAAAAATAACATTTTCCGGGAGCGGGATATTTATAAATGGCTCCGGTATCCGGCAAATTAACAAAAAGCTATTCCTGCGAAAAACAGTACAGAGATTTGAATCCGCGCAAAATAAGTTCATCGCCCACAACAACTGGTGAGGCGTGGAAATTGTCATCCAGCGGATTGGAGGCCAGAATTTCAAATTTTGCTCCGGCTTTGATTACCATTGCCACATTTTCGGCAGCAATGTACAGGCGATCATTTACACCGGTGGGAGAGGAGTATAGTGTGCTGATTTCGCCAAGTCGTTCGTTTTCGTAGAAAGGTTCGCCGGATTTGGCATTGATACAGGTTAAAAAACCGTTGTTCACCCGCATGAAATAGAGCTTTCCGTCCATTAAAACCGGTTGCGGAGTGTAAGGGGTGTTTTTATCGTATGTCCATAAAATGGCATCGGTACCGGCAATATTTCCTTCGGCCTTTTTCAAATCGATGGCTTGCAGGTTGCTTCCCCTGAACCCGCTCATTATGTATAAAATTCCATCTGCATAAACAGGATTTGGAATGACGTTGCGGGTTAATCCGGTCGTAGTCCAGATTATTTTGCCAGTATGGTAATCGTAAGCAGTTGCATTGTCTGTAGCAGCAGTAATTACCTGAAATTTGCCATTTACTTCCACAACCAGAGGTGTTGACCACGAAGTATTCACGTCGCGTTCAGCTTTCCAATCAATGTTACCGGTTTTTTTATCAAGGGCATAGAGGTATGAATCTCCTTCATGGTCCCACAGAATAAAAAGTTTGTCTTTGAAAAGGAACGGCGAGCTCCCTTCGCCAAAGCTCATATGTTTTTCCATCTGGCCAAAATCACGCTGCCAGATGATGTTACCATCGAAATTGAGGCAGTAAATTCCACGCGAACCAAAGTAGGCGTATATGAATTCTCCGTCGGTGCAGGGTGAATTGGATGCCCAGCTGCCCAGTTCATGTGTTTTTTCCTGTGGCCACTCGCTGGTAACCGTGGTTTCCCAAAGGATATTGCCGTTGTTCCGGTCGATTAAAAGTACTTTAAATTCGTGAATACGGTCGGTCTGGCTTGGAGCCATACGGCTGCCTTCTCCTGCGCCATCAGGTGCTTCAGGCGCTACATTATCGGTAGCAACTGCTGTTTGTATAATAATTTTATCACCCCAAATCACAGGCGTTGCGTGTCCTTTTCCCGGGATAGCTGTTTTCCACTTCAGGTTTTTCGATTCTCCAAATTCAATGGGTGGATTGCCTTTTTCTGCAGCGCCGGTATTGAGAGGCCCGCGCCATTGTGGCCAGAATTCAGTACTGTTCGGTTGTGAAAAAGATACTCCGGCGGTTCCGGTTATTAAAAGAAAAAGGAAGAAAGAGAAGAGGAATTGTTTCATTTTTAGCCGATTTTTTGTATTTATTTAAAGTTTTTGACCACATAAAACCTTTCTGGTTTAATTCTTTCTGGCGAAATATTGCAGTAATTGTTACTTTTACCTGCCTGAAAGGTGTAACGGGAAGTCGCAAACAATTACAAATAGAAGAAAGCGAGGATATGGGCAGGAAAATAATTCACTTGGAAAAGATCACCAAAAATTATAAAGTTGGAACACAGGTTGTGAGGGCTTTGCGCTCGGTTTCAATCGATATTTACAAGGGAGAGTATGTGGCTATTATGGGGGCATCAGGTTCAGGAAAATCAACATTAATGAACATTATTGGTTGCCTTGATACACCCAGCGGTGGCACCTATATTTTAAATGAAAAGGATGTCAGTCGGCTTTCCGATAATCAGCTTGCCGAAATTCGTAATGCTGAAATTGGTTTTGTTTTTCAGGTTTTCAATTTATTGCCACGAAGCACTGCATTGGAAAATGTAATGCTTCCGATGGTGTATGCGGGTGTACGAAAAAATGACAGAAAAAACAGGGCAGCAAATACACTTGCTGATGTGGGGCTTACCGACCGGATGCACCACCGCCCCAACGAGCTTTCGGGAGGACAGCGGCAACGTGTTGCCATTGCCAGGGCTTTAGTGAATAATCCTTCCATTTTGCTGGCTGATGAACCCACAGGAAACCTCGATTCTGTGATTTCTGAGGAAATTATGAAACTTTTTGCCGAAATTCACCGAAAAGGAAACACGCTGGTGATGGTAACGCATGAACCGGATATTGCGAAACATGCCCACCGGATTATAAAATTGAAAGATGGCGAGGTGGAATTGGACGAAATAAACCCAAACCCGGTCTATTAGGTTATATAAGCATGGGAAAAGAATTCAAAATATACACAAAAACAGGCGACGACGGAACAACCGGCCTGATGGGAGGAACGCGGGTAAAAAAATACGACATCCGGCTGGAAGCATACGGAACTGTGGATGAGCTGAATGCTGCTCTCGGGTTGATTCGTTCGTATAATATCCCCGAAAACCTGGCTGAAATGCTGGTTGAAATTCAGAACAAACTTTTTAATATCGGCTCACGACTCGCTTCCGATGAAAGAGGAAATGCATTTACCGAAAAACTTTCAATTACGGAACAGCATATTGCATTTTTGGAGAAAGCTATAGATGAAATGGAAGAGGATTTACCTGAACTGACTCACTTTATTTTACCCGGTGGTGATTTGGCTGCTGCTCAATGCCATGTGGCAAGAACGGTTTGCCGAAGGGCTGAAAGACGGATTCTGGAGTTTGCCGGGAGTGAATCTGTGCAGCCGGAAATCATAAAATACATCAACCGGTTGTCTGATTTTTTCTTTGTGTTGGCCCGTAAACTGGCCGCCGACAGCGGGATAGCGGAGAAACCATGGAAGCAGGATTAAAAATAAATTTCAGGGTGGGTTTTCGTATTAATTTTTTATTATATTCGCGGCATTGAAAAAAACGAGTATAACCGCTTAAATCCATAGATAATGTATTGGACTCTGGAAT
>CAZCPH010000206.1:0-5952 GCA_964500105.1 uncultured Mariniphaga sp.
GGTGTGGGATTATTATTGCCTGGTAAATAATGTTCCTGCCGGCGAAGGATACATTGCCGAAATTTTGCAATACGAAAAAGATGTGTTGAGTAAACGGTAATTTTGGATGAGATTGTCTCAAAAGTCCTTTTTATGTCATTCTGAGCGTAGTCGAAGAATTTATTCATTTGAAAAATAGATGTTTCGACTACGCTCAACATGACATAATAGTTAAAATTTTACTTTCAAATAGCTGTATTTCAGCCTATTGAATCTCCGAAATCTTCACTGCCCAGGCCAAATCGCATGGCGGACTGTCGCGGATTTTTTCGGGAATATAAATCTTTACTCCGTCTTCCGTATTTTCCCATTTCAGATTTCCTTTGGCACCCAACATGCTGATTTTTGCATTGTTGGCTGCAAAAATGCCTTTTACAGTGAACGAAGCGGGTAGTTTTTTATTGATGGCATCACCTTCTTCCAGATAAATGGCATAAACTTCTTTGGTGTCTTTTTTCTGTGTCAGGCAGATATTGCCGGTTTTAAAAGGTTCGATGGCACGTGTGGAATAAATCGCTTCACCGTTTACGTTAATCCAGTCGCCCATAGCTGCCAGCAATTCGTATGCGCCCTGCGGCCAGGTTCCGTCGGGTCCCGGACCAATGTTGTACAAAAGATTGCCGCCTTTGGCCACAATATCAACCAGCATGTGAATGGCCTGTTTGGGCGTCATAAATTGCGGGTCGGGTACCCACGACCAGCCGCCACCGGCAATAATGCACGACTCCCACGGGTAGGGAAGTTGCGTTTCCGGAACACGGTTTTCCGGGGTCAGGTAGTTTTGGTTTGGGCCTTGCACCGCGCGATCAACCACAATCAGGCCCGGTTGTTTTTCGCGCGCTTTGGCTGCCAGTTCATTCATCCGGATATCCTGGTTTACCGTCCGGTTTTTTATGAAACCCGAGGGTGTACCTTCAGCTTTGGCAGCATACGACTGTTCAATTACTGAAGCCGGTTTTTCAGCTACCCAGCCACCGTCGAGCCACAAAATGTCCACTTTTCCGTAATCGGTCATTAATTCCATAATTTGGTTGTGGGTAAATTCCACAAACTTTTCCCATTTTTCAGGATAAAGTTCCGGGTCGTAGTTCACGTTGCGGTCGAGCGGCGGAAATTTCGGATCCCAGTAATGCGGGCTGTTCCAGTCGGGTTTGGAAAAATAGGCGCCTGCCCACAATCCCTCATCGCGAAAAGCGTCAAAAATCTCTTTGGTTACGTTGGCCCGCGGATTTACGCTGAACGGAGATTCTTTATCAGTGATTTTGTAATCAGTGTATTTCGAATCGAACATGCAAAACCCATCGTGGTGTTTGGTGGTGAAAACCACGTATTTCATGCCGGCGTCGCGGGCTGCCTCAGCCCATTTTTCGGGATTGAAATTTACCGGGTTGAATGACAGTTTCAGATTTTCGTACTCCTTTTTATAGGTGAAATAATCATCCGGATTCGAGCCTTTTTTGCGTTCGCACCAGCCGTAATCTTCCGGGCAAATGCTCCACGATTCCACAATGCCCCACTGGCTGTAAGAACCCCAGTGCATGAGCAATCCGAATTTCAAATCCTGCCATTCCTCCAGTTTTTGTAAAACTTTTTCATCTTCGGGCCACACATACCCGGTTACTTCGTGTTCATACTGTGCGCTGGAAATGAGCACAAACAGAAAAGGAACTATAAAAATTAACTTTTTCATTTTGAGTATTTTAATTTGTCATTAGTCATTAGTCACTGCTTGCCCGGCTGTGTTTCCAAACGGGGTCACTGGTCACTGGTCATCAGGGGAAATTGCCAACTGCCTATTGCCAACTGGGACTGTTCACTGAGACTGCTCACTTTCTCCCAAATCTCCCACAATTCGTCGCCCGTGAAACTCTTTTGCGCCCGTAAGCTGTTGAATTTCTTCCACATTTTCATTCGTCACTTTTCCAGCCACCAGAATGATGAGGTTTGCTCCGGCCACATCCTGCATTTTTTTGATGGTTTCAGCGCCTTCCTTTGCTGCGGCTTTTCCCCCCGATGTAAGAATTCGTTTTATTCCTTTTATTTCTTTCAGAACACGAACACCTTCCACCGGATTTTCCAGCACATCAATGGCTTTGTGAAAAGTAACCGGAAGCGGTTGCGCATATTCTGCCAGCAACTGTGTGTTTTCAACATCGATTTTATTTTCAGGAGTAAGCAACCCAAAAACCACACTTCCAGCACCGGCTTTTTTTGCAAGATCGATATCCTTTTTCATCTGTTCAATCTCTTCTTCAGAATGCACAAAATTCCCTGCCCGCGGGCGAATCATAACCATTACCGGAATTTTCAGGGAAGCGCAGGTTTTTTGCATCAGCTGGTACGAAGGAGTTAGTCCGTCGTTTGCCAGGTCGGAGCAAAGCTCTATGCGGTTGGCACCACGCTGTTCGGCCAGCACCGCCTCTTCAAAAGTTTCAACACAAGCTTCTTTTATCATTTTTTAAATCATTTCAACATTCAAAGATATTTGATTTGTAAATTTCTGGATTGGGAAATTGCAATAATCGTAAAATTTTAGAAAGTCTGGGAGGTTTGTAAAAATTAGTTTTCCTTGAAATGTCAGGGTAACTTTCATTCAAGTTTTGAAAACAGAATTTCGCTTTTTCAAAAAAAATCTTTTAATGAAATTATTTGTTCTTGTTAACTTTTAGGATAACTTTGTGGCATGGCGAGAGAGATAATTTTTTACGAAAACTATTTCCTTGATTTTTATATTCCCCTGAATGATAGGGTGAAAATGAAAATCAAATATGCTTTGGAGTTGATAAAACAAGTTGATAACGTTCCATCTAAATTTTTATCGTCAATTACCGGATACGAAGGGCTTTTTGAAATTCGGGTTGAATACGAATCCAACATTTATCGAATTTTTTGTTGTTTCGATAAAGGGAAACTGGTCGTTTTATTTAATGGATTTCAAAAAAAATCACAGAAAACACCTAAAAAGGAAATTGAAAAAGCAATGCGCCTGAAACAAGAGTATTTTGCAACTAAAAATAAAATGTCATGACAGACTACAAAGGAATTAAAACATTTGAAGAGCTAATCGAAAGGGAACATGGTAAAGTTGGAACTGATAGCCGCAATGAATATGAAGAAAAAGCAACGCTTTTTATTGTTAGTGAAATGTTAAAGGAAGCGCGAAAGGCTTCAAATATGACACAGGAACAACTGGCGGAGAAGGCCGGAACGAAAAAGAGTTACATTTCACGAATTGAGAATGCCCGGGGGAATATTCAATTATCAACACTTATACGGATTTTTGAAAAAGGACTCAACAGAAAAATTGGACTGACTTTTCTCTAATCAAAAGAAATATATGGTAACCGTTGGTTAATTTCTCAGAATTGTAAATCATTTTGAATTTTGCCTGATTAGCTGACTTTAATTATTTACCTGTTTTCGATTTTCATTTTTAACATGAATACCAAAAAACCAAAATACAATCTGATTACTGTTCTGGGTCCTACCGCCACCGGAAAAACCGGACTGGCAGCGCATCTGGCAATGAAAATAAACGGCGAAGTGATTTCGGGTGATTCGCGACAGGTTTACCGCGGGATGGACATTGGCACAGGAAAAGATTACGCCGATTATTTTGTGAACGGTGTTGAAATTCCATCTCATTTGTTGGATATTGAAGACCCCGGAAAACATTATAACGTTTATCGGTTTCAGGCCGATTTTGTAAAGGTTTTTGAAGACATTCACGCACGGGAAAAGTTTCCGGTGTTGTGTGGAGGTAGCGGTTTGTACCTTGAGGCCGTTTTAAAAGATTACAAACTTATTCAGGTTCCGCCAAACAAAAAGTTGCGCAAAGACCTGGAAGGAAAATCGCTGGAGGAACTGACAGAAATTTTGAAAAACCTGAAACCGAACCTGCACAACAAAACCGACGTAGAAACCGACCGGCGGGCTCTTCGCGCCATCGAAATAGAAATGTATTACCGCGATAATCCGCAGATGGAAACGCCTGTGCCTGAAATCCGCAGTTTGAACATCGGTGTAAAAGTTGACCGCGAAATCCGGAGACAACGGATTACCAAACGCCTGAAACAACGTTTGGAAGAAGGCATGCTGGACGAAGTGCAAAAACTACTGGATTCGGGATTAACACCCGAACAACTTATTTATTACGGTCTGGAATACAAATACCTCACGCTACATTTAATCGGTGATTTATCTTACGACGAAATGTTTCGTCAACTGGAAATTGCCATTCACCAGTTTGCCAAACGGCAGATGACATGGTTCCGCGGTATGGAAAAGCGGGGTACAAAAATTCATTGGATTGACGGAACTTTACCCATGGATGAAAAAGTAGGAGAGGTGCTGAAGTTGTTCAATAGTGGCTATTCATCTGATGACTCAAAGTCATCTGATGAATAATGTCACCGTTTCCTCCAAACCAACCGCGCCCGAATCAAATCAACTCCATCGCTTTCGCGCACTACGCTGCACAGGTGATTTGAATTGTCGATTTCCTGTTTTTTTACGGCCAGACTGTCGGAGGGGAGGCCCTCTTTCAGAAAATTCACCTCGAATTCAATCAGTTCGTTTTCCTGGTGAAAATCAAAACTGTAACTGTCGATGATGCGTTCGATGTAGCGTCCGCTGTTAAAGTGCTGGTTGATGTCGATTTCGTTAAACCGGACGGGTGTAAACTGAAGTTCGGCATCGGATTTTGGCGACTGTACCTTGCCGGCATTTTCACCAAAAACACTCTCTTCGTATTTAGGAAAGTTGGTAAAGTCATTTAAACGTACAATCCGTTTGGTTTTGGCGTTGAGCACCAGCCAACTGCTGGTGGCCTGAATGATGTGATTTCCGGTGTTGTCCACAAAGTTGAAATCGCGGTAGCCGAAAAATCCGTCGGTGCCGCGCGACCAGGTTTCCAGCGAAAAATCTTCGCCCCAAACCGGCCGGCGGTCGATTTTTACCAGCAATTTGGAAAGCACCCAGAATTGTTCGTCTTCTTTGAGGTTGTCGTACCCGAAACCCAGTTTGGCCGCGTGTTCCCAGGCAATGTCCTGCATTTGGTAAAACATAAACGATGTGGAAAGTTTCCCAAACCGGTTGATAAAATAGGAGCGGGTGGATAAATGGTTGACGTGTTTCATTCTTCTTTTTACTGGTTGTTTATTTTCTCTTTATTTGTTTTTTCTTCCATCGTCTTCGGACTTCAGACTTCCGTCTTCCAACTTCTTCAAAACTTTTCTGCAAAAGTATTGTTCAGTTTTGAAAAACCAGTGATTTTGACCAATTTTGCACGAAAATTAAACAAAGAATATGGGTGGTATCATCATTAAAACCCCGGAACAGATAGAAGGAATCAGAAAAAGCAGCCGGCTGGCAGCCCAAACACTCGACTACGCGGCACAGTTTGTGAAAGCGGGTGTTTCCACGGAATTTATCGACGATAAAATCGAGGAATTTATACTTGAACATCATGCAATTCCGGCCACCAAAGGATACAACGGCTACCCAAAATCGAGCTGCATTTCGCTGAACGAGGTGGTTTGCCATGGTATTCCTTCCACAAAAACCGTTTTAAAAGAGGGCGACATCCTGAACATCGACATCACCACCATTCTCGACGGCTATTACGGCGATACGTCACGAATGTTTACCGTTGGCGAGGTCAATAACGGTGCAAAAAATCTCATTGATGTGACCCGGCATTGTCTCGATTTGGGCATTCAGCAGGTAAAACCGGGCAACTATTTTGGCAATATTGGTTTTGTAATCAGTCGGTACGCAAAAGCAAAAGGTTACAGCGTGGTGTATGAGTTTTGCGGACATGGGGTAGGACTGGAATTTCACGAGGAACCTCAGGTTGACCATACTTCGCGCCGCAATAAAGGACCGAAAATGAAACCGGGTATGATTTTTACC
>CAZCPH010000207.1:0-5885 GCA_964500105.1 uncultured Mariniphaga sp.
CAAACCTTTTAGTATGGAAGAGCTGATACTCAGAATTGAAGCCATTTTACGCAGAACCTCAATGGAGTCGCAGGCGGCCAACGAGCCGGTTTACACTCTGGGCAGATATACGTTTGACACGCGTAAACAAACACTGGCAGATGCAGAGAAAACGGTAAAACTCACGACCAAAGAGTCTGATTTGTTGAAATTGCTTTGTCAGAGCGCCAATAAGGTGCTGGAACGAAATTATGCACTGAAGTCGATTTGGATTGACGACAACTATTTCAATGCCCGCAGTATGGATGTTTACATTACCAAGTTGCGAAAACATTTGAAAGACGAGCCAACGGTTGAAATTATCAACGTTCATGGCAAAGGATATAAATTAATTGTGTAACAAAAAAAGCCGGGCTGCTGAAGTCCGGCTTTTTAATGTATTTGTTTTATTTTAATCCAGTTTTAGCACTGCGAGGAAAGCATTTTGAGGCACTTCCACATTGCCTACCTGTTTCATCCGCTTTTTCCCTTTTTTCTGTTTCTCCAGCAGTTTTCGTTTCCGGGTAATATCACCGCCATAGCATTTGGCGGTTACATCTTTTCGCACAGCTTTTACGGTTTCACGGGCAATAATTTTTGACCCGATAGCGGCCTGTATGGCAATGTCGAACTGCTGGCGCGGAATAAGTTCCTTCAGTTTTTCACACATGCGCCTTCCAAACGGATAGGCATTGTCGAAATGGGTAAGTGTGGAAAGGGCATCCACCATTTCACCGTTAAGAAGAATGTCGAGACGCACCAGTTTGGCCGGTTTATAGCCGCTCATATGGTAATCGAACGAGGCATAGCCGCGTGAAATGCTCTTCAGTTTGTCGTAAAAATCGAAAACAATTTCACCCAGCGGCAAATTGAAAACCAGTTCTGCACGTTCGGCAGTTAGATAACTCTGGTTAACCAGTGTTCCTCTTTTATCGAGGCACAGGTTCATTACCGGGCCAATAAATTCGGCTGCTGTAATTATGCTTGCCCTTATAAATGGTTCTTCAATGGTGTCAATAACCGTTGTGTTGGGTAACCCCGAAGGATTGTACACCTTCACCATGCTTCCGTCGGTTAAATGCACCTGGTACGAAACGTTGGGAACAGTTGTGATAACGTTCATGTCGTATTCCCTTTCCAGCCGTTCCTGAATGATTTCCATGTGCAGCAGGCCAAGAAAGCCGCAACGAAATCCAAATCCCAGCGCTGCCGACGACTCAGGCTCATATGTAAGGGAAGCATCATTGAGCTGCAGTTTGTCCATGGCTGTGCGTAAATCTTCATAATCGTCGGCGTCAATCGGGTAAATTCCTGCAAACACCATCGGTTTAACTTCTTCAAAACCCTCAATAGCTTTGTCACAGGGATTCTCGACATGCGTAATGGTATCACCAACTTTAACTTCTTTGGCCGTTTTAATTCCCGAAATAATGTATCCCACATCGCCTGCTGACAAAACTGTTTTTGGCACCATGCCAAGTTTCAGTACACCAATTTCATCTGCATCGTACTGTTTTTTTGTGGCAACAAATTTTACCGGGTCTTTGGTTTTAATTTGTCCGTTAACGATTTTAAAATAGGCGATTACCCCGCGAAATGAGTTGAACACCGAGTCGAAGATAAGTGCCTGGAGCGGTGCATCCGGGTCACCCTTTGGAGGCGGAACTTTTTCAATAATTCGTTCTAAAATTGTTTCCACGCCCATTCCGGTTTTTCCGCTTGCATGGATGATGTCCTCACGGCTACAGCCAATTAAATCAATAATCTGGTCTTCCACAACTTCGGGAATGGCATTGGGCAGGTCCATTTTATTGAGGATGGGAATAATTTCGAGGTCGTGTTCAAGCGCGAGGTAAAGATTGGATATAGTTTGAGCCTGAATGCCTTGTGTGGCATCAATAATAAGCAAAGCACCTTCGCACGCAGCAATCGACCGGGAAACCTCGTACGAAAAGTCAACGTGTCCGGGAGTATCAATGAGGTTCAGTTTATATGCTACGCCGTTTTGTTCATAGTCCATTTGAATGGCGTGGCTTTTTATGGTAATACCGCGTTCCTGTTCCAGGTCCATACTGTCGAGCACCTGGTCGCGCATTTCTCTGTCGCCTACCGTTTTGGTGTGAACCAGCAAACGGTCGGCCAGCGTGCTTTTCCCGTGGTCGATATGTGCTATGATGCAAAAATTGCGAATGCTATTCATAAACTCTTTTCCTTCTATTGTTTAAATTCTCTGGCTCCGGTAAATTTTTGGCAAAGATATTTATTTTTTGATATTGCGAATTGTGTATGGCGTGCTTTCGGTTGATAATGAATTTTTTATTACCTGAATTGGTCAATCAGGGCAGAAATCAACTGAAAGGCAATGCTGTATCCTTCGGGCCAGTCGCTTGCTCCTGGACCGGCCACATTTAACGTTTGAATGCCATTTTCTGAAATCCAGGCCGCAATTTCTTCGGGTTTGTTTTTCATGTTGAATTTTTCGAAATGCACAACTTTAAGCGGTTTATACCGGGCAGTTGCCTGTATCCAGGTAGTCAGGGTTCCTCCCGAAAGAATGTCATGCACAATAATCAGCGTTGCATCAGAATCCTTAACATTCAGTTTTGTTCTGAATTCGTAGCTTTTACTGTCTGTTTCTTTTAACGGATATTTCAGGTCTATGGGTCCATCTTCGGCCAATCTTCCTTTGGGGCACCAGCCGCCACAAGGGAATTTCTTTTCTATACATGCATCAAGTGCTCCTCGATCAACTCCGGTTTGTCCGCCAGAAATAATTTTTTGGCACGCTGTTTGTTTATTTAAAGTAGCCATGAAAACAATTAGATAAACAATTTAAACGTTCAATCGTTTTACTGATAACAGATTAAGATACGCAATTTGCTGTTTTTTCATAAGTTTGGTTTAGTTAGGTTTAGTTTTGACCCCGGAGCAGAGGCTCCGGGGTTTTTCATTGGGGTAACTGCAAAAAACAAAAAATCCGGTTCTTATCAAACCGGATAATTTTTTATCATTTTGAGAAATTATACGTCTTCAGGAACCACATATGGTTTTCTGTAATTCCGTGTCAGCATCATGTCAGCTTCCGGGTCGTTGGCAAATTTTTCGTAATTGCCTCTGAAGGTGAGTTCCCTTTTCAACTGGTAAGAAATGTTTGCCAGGATTGGCAGCGCCGAGGAATAGTGTCCTTCACGAATATCGCAATGCAAATCGTAGTTGCTGCCCGAGCGAATGGCATCAATGAAGTTGGCGTAATGCTCGGCTCCACCGGGAGCAGCGCGGAAAGTCGGATCCTGCGGTACTTCCGAAGTTTCTTTGTCTGAACCCGCAAACGGTTCCCGTTCCCTTTGCCTGAAGGCTTTCCAGGTGCTACCGTTCAGTTCCAGATAACCATTGGTTCCGTAAAACATATTGCCGATTTTTATATCGAGGCTCGATTCACCGTGGGTAAATCTTCCGCGGGTTTCAAATTCGAGTACTTTCCCGTCTTCATAAGTAAACAGCGATGTTTGGGTGTTCGGAGTTTCCTGTGAGCACTCTTTAGGACTGATGCCATAAATGCCACCTGTTGAGAAAATGGAAACCGGATGTTCATCTTTATTAAGCCCCCAGCGTGCAATATCAAACTGGTGAGGTCCCTGGTTTCCAGTGTCACCGTTTCCGGTGTTCCAGTGCCAGTGCCAGTTGTAATGACCCCGTTTTTCGTTGTATGGCCGCCATTGGGCAGGTCCGAGCCACATGTCGTAATGCAGATTTTCGGGTGGCATACTGTCGGGTGAAATTCCGAAGGAATCGCGTGGTTTGTAGCAAAGTCCTTTGGCCATATAAACGTCGCCAATTCCGCCTTCATGCAGAAATTTCATGGCTTCTATTACATTTACAATGGAACGGTTTTGAAAACCTACCTGCACGCGAACGTTGTATTTCCGGGCTGCTTCAACCATTTTCCGGCCTTCAAAAACATTGTGACTGGCCGGTTTTTCCACATAAACGTGTTTCCCTGCCTGAGCAGCCCATATTGTTGCTAAAGCATGCCAGTGGTTCGGTGTGGCAACCGAAACGGCATCAATTTCCTTGTCGTCGAACACTTTGCGCATATCCCATTCTGTCAGAGGCTTTGTGCCAATGGCTTCTTCCACGCGTTTTACCCGTTCCGGATACAGTTCTTCATCAACGTCGCAAATGGTTTTTAAAAACACATTACGGTTGTCTTTCAGTGAGCACCAGGTTCTGATATGCCCGTTTCCCTGTCCGCGAATGCCGATAACCGCCATGGTAATCCGCTCGTTGGCTCCCATAATGGAACCATACGATTTGGCGCTGAACCCCAGTCCGCCAATGGCAATACCGGCAGTTCCCACCAGGCTTTTCTTGATAAAATCTCGTCTTTGTGTCATGATTTATTCGATTTTTGCTGGTTTATAATAATTGGAGCACAATTTAGGCATTTGGAATTTAAAACTGAAAAAATATGGAAATTGATTTCAATGCGAAAAAAAATACCCGGCAACTTTCGGTCACCGGGTGAAAAAGGTTCTGTTTTCTGTTAGTTGAATTCCACCGGAAGCAAAAATTTTACCGGAACCGTTTTGCCACGTTGTTTGCCGGGAGTCCATTCGGGCATTTCCGAAACAATCCTTATTGCTCCTTTTGCTACACCTTCATTATCTTTTTCTACTACTTTAATATCGGTAACTTTGCCATTCTTGTCAACAGTGAATGCCACTTTGCCTTTCCCTTTTATTCCTTCAGCCTGGGCAATTTTTTGTTGCATGTAATAAATAAAAGCACTTAATACTGCTGAACCACCAGGATACTGTGGCATATCTTCCACAACAATAAAAACTTCTTCCCGGTTATTGGCCGGTGAAGGTGGCGGGGGTGGTGGTGGCGTCTGAAATTTGTTGTCCCCGTTTACATTTGTCGGTGGCGGAGGCGGTGGCGGGGTAGGTTCTCCGGGACCAAGCAAAATAACGACATCTTTCAGAACATATTTTTTATAAAATGCCCCATCTTTCATCTCCCCTGAAGAAATCTGAGTGTAGTGTTCAACCATTGTTTCTTTCCCAACAAACGATAAAATTATACTTGATTTTTCCGGTACTTCCAATTCAAATTTTCCGTTTAAATCGGCCACGGTACCCACGGTTGTTCCTTTAATAACAACTGATGTTCCGGGAAGTGGATCTCCGGCTTCATCCAAAACCAGTCCTTCCAGTTTGACTGATTTTTGTGAATTAACAACTTTTGAAGCAAGTACGTTTTCGTTATCTGGTTCGCTGTACGAAACCTGATAATCTGGTTCGGCAAATGCAAACAACAACAGCGCAAGTGCGGGCAAAGCCCACAGAAATTTTACCCCGCTGAAGCGGGATGTTCTCGTTTTCGTCATCATTTTTAATCGATTTGTGTTAAGAGCAAAGTTCAGGTTGTTGGTTACTCCAATAATCTGCATGCCCATTAACTGGTTAATTAATAAAGCCTGATACCTGCCCACCGGGTGTCCCTGCGCAAGAACGCCTTTGTCGGCCAGGTACTCGTGATTTTGTTTGATTGACCGTTCGAAAAACCAGATGAACGGATTGAACCAAAAGATGACTGTTAACAGTTCTATGAAAAGCAGGTCGAACCAGTGATTCTCACGAATGTGCACTTTTTCGTGAGCCAGAATTTCCGGCAGGTTTTCCTGTTTGTGAAATTTCGGATTGATAAATACCACATTGAAAAAGGAGAACGGCAGTCCGTATTTTTCGTTTTCCACCATTCGAATGCCTTCCCGGGTTTTTATCCGGTGTTTAATTATTAAATGAATCAGGATAAATGTTTGAGCGAACAGGCGCAGCAAAAAAATGGCTGCTCCTGTAAAATAA